>JAXDJQ010000049.1:0-7906 GCA_034667565.1 Actinomycetota bacterium | reverse complement strand
GCCACCTGGAGTTGCTGCGAGGCGACACGGAAAGAGCAAGCGACTTGTTCTGTCGCTCCGCGCGCCTCTTTAACGAGATCGGTGATCAGGGTGGGGTCGGGGAGTCGCTTGAAGGATTGGCCGCCGTGTCTGCTGCCACCGGGGGGATGGATGAAGCTGCTCTCGTGCTGGGGACCGCGAGACATGCGCGCGAGCGCTCGATGTCAAAGACCTTTCCGCACGATCGGGCCTTGATAGAGGGCTGGCTCGATGAAGCTCAACGAGCAGTTGGCGAGGAGAGATGGGCGGTTCTGCTAGAGCAGGGTGGTGCGATGGACATCGCCGCTGCCCTAGAGCTCGTGGGCCACGGCCGAGAGTAGAGGAGACTGGGAGCGTGGCGTTTGCACACAGTCGGGCTGCGGCTGGCATGAGTAAAACCATTCCGGCACTCCCGGTGCGAGAGGTTGCGGCTGCTGTGTCCCACTATCGCGAGAGGTTCGGGTTCTCATCGCCTCACGAGGAGCCGGGATTTGCTGTCCTGGTGCGTGACGACGCTGTGCTGCACCTGTGGGGCGCGAGCGATGAGACCTGGCGCTCGCGCGAGTCGCTGATTGATGAGCCGGTTTCCTCAGGGGCGGAATCCTTCCTCGCCGGGACGGCGAGTTGCCGGATCGAAGTGGATGACGTGGAAGGCTTGTTTCGCGAGCTCCGGCCTCAGGGTGTGCTGCACGACGTTTCGCGGCATGGCGTACAGGAAACAGACTTTGGGACTACCGAGTTTGCAGCTCTCGACCTCGATGGGAACCTGCTCACCTTCTTTCGTTGGACGCACGGCTAGAAGGATCAAGTTCGCCCCGGTCGCACCAAAGCGTCGGTCTAGGTCGCGCTAGGGACGAACCATCCATCTGCTCCAACGGGCATGGCGCCCATCCGAGGCGCGTACTGTTCGGAGAAGACCTGTGTCACCAATTCTCGTCGGCTCCGCACGCCCACCTTGTTGAAGGTGGATTTGAGATGGTCCTGAACCGTATGGGGCGAGAGAAAGAGCCTTTCGGCGATCTCCTTGGTGGAGGAGCCTTGGATGACCAGAGCCGCCACATCTCGTTCCCGGCTGGTGAGGCCATAAGCGGCCGCGATCAGGGGTGCTAGCTGAGGCGCACGCGCTTGTTCGAAGATGACCGCGACGCGGCCATCAGAAGTGCCTTCGACGAGTGAGCCATGCATCACGACCCACTGACCGCTGAGTGTTCGCGCACGAACCTGTGCCGGTCCTGCCTCGGCGCTGTCTGCTGCATGTCTTGTGCGCTGGATCAGCGCGTAGACGGGGCTGGGTAGTTCGGAAGGCCCCTCATTCGACACAACGAGCTGATCGATCCAGGTCTTTGCTGCTGGATTCATCGCTTCGAGATTGCCTTTTCCGTCGACCAAGACCAGCCCGGGTGCATCGATCGGGTCGACGATCGCGACTGCCTGCGTCAAAGCTGCACGACGGATCCCGTCTGCCATCAGCTCAGAGATGCTCGCTAGGCCAAGCGCCTCATCGAGGGTGAAGTCCGGGATGTCTTCGCCGCGATAGAAGGCGGCGCCACCCCAGCAGCTTCCATCGTGGTTAAAAACCCCGCGGAGCTCGTTCTCGAAGCCGTTCGGGTCTAGCAGTTCTCGGTAACGGATGCTTTCTTCTCTGTGTCCGTGGGTGGCGACACTGTGTATGCCGACATTCGGCGAGGCGCGCCACAGTTCTGCGAACTTGTTGACATCGTCTTCCGCGTACTCATTCTGGGCGAGACGAGGAACCTGTTCGGGGGGTATCGACCGATAGGGGATGTGACTCGTCGGGAGGAGTGTGGCTGGATCGAAGGTCATCGCGCAACAACCGTCATGGGGCAGGACCCGTTCGATCTCCTCCCTCGCTCTTCCGAAAAAGGTAGGTATGTCTAGGGCTTGATTGCAAAGTGCAGTGATGGATCGCTTAAGGCGGTCGATCGCTTGGGCATCCATTGATTGATAGTGACAGCCGTTCGGCGTGAATGGAATCCCACATATCTGGGATGGCGCTTATCCCTCCTGATCGCAAGGCTATGGGCAGGACGAATCTTCTATGGATGGAGGATCAGCCATGTCGATCGCAAAGGAAACCTTGAATGGCGTTGCAATTTGGCCGTTCAGTCACATGGAGTTCGAAGGAGATGCTCTCTGGATACTCGGGGGGCTGTATACGTGGAAGGCGAAGGCCGAACAAACGGGCGGGGCCTATTCGCTTTGCGAAGTGCAGGGGCCGGCTGGCTTTTCGATCCCTCGGCACATCCACGATGGGGAGGACGAGGCATTTTTCGTCGGGACCGGCCAAGCCACGTTGCTAGTCAACGAGGAGGAGATCACCTTGCAACTCGGTGGGTTCGCCTTCGTGCCTCGGGGAACGGTTCACACCTTTCGTCTGGATGAGGAGGCAACGAAGCTCTTTCTCTTGGTCACTCCAGGAGGCATTGGACATGAGGCCATGTTCGCCGAGATGGGCCAGCCGGCGACCGAGCGTGTCATCCCGCCACCACCCTCGGACGTCGACCCGGAGAAGCTGGGGGCGCTTGCAGCTCGACATGGCACGAGGATCGTTGGACCTCCGCTGCTATCGGCTGCTGGTTAGTCACGATAGATATCGAGTGTTCGCTTGCCCGTTGTTCTGTTGATCGAAGTGGGTCCCCTCAACTAACGCCTTGCCAGCGCACCAGGAGGGCTTCAGACTCGTGGGGTGGCTTTGATGCTGGCCTGTGGTGTGCTCGTCGCGATAGGGGTCGTCATGATCGTGGCCTGGGGCGACGAGCAGATCCAGGCCCTGCCTGAGGCCGAGGGAACCGCCGAAGGCAAGCTTCCGCTCCGACCCGTCATGAAGCGCTACCTGTGGCGCGTCGCGCTCGTGCTCGGGTGTGGCGCTGGTGCCGGGATCCTGATCGCGGGCCCGGGCGGTCGCCTGGTGATGCGTCTGCTAGCGGCCACATCACCTCAGGCTGCTCAGGGTCGGATCACCGAAGCCGACGAGATCGTAGGTCGGATCTCGATGAACGGAACCATCGGCTTCGTCGCCTTCGTGGGGATCTACTTCGGGCTGATGATCGGGATCTTCTATCTCCTGATCCATAGGTGGCTGCCGCGAGGTCGCCTTGGCGGAGTTGTTTTCGGACTGCTGCTGCTCGTGTGGTTCGGTGTCACGGCCGACCCCTTGCGTCCCGACAACCCGGATTTCGAGATCGTCGGGCCCGGCTGGGTTGCGGTAGTCGCGTTCTCCGCTGTCGTCGTGTTTCACGGGATGCTGGTCGCCGCGATCGCGGGTCGCTACAGTCGCTCGTTGCCGATCATCTCCAAGGACCGGCGCACGATCCTTCTCTACGCACCCCTGCTATTGCTGGTGCCCGGCTTCGTCCTTGTCATTGGTGTGGTGATCGGTGCGGCTGTCGCGCTCGTATTCAACGAGGTACCTGCGATCGGAAGGATCTGGAACTCGTCGCGCGTCACGATCGCAGGTCGAGCCGTTGCGATCGGTGCGACGCTGATATCGCTGCCGATCTTCGTGTTCGGGATCGCCGAGATCATCGAGAAGAGTCCCAACTAGGAGAACCCCGCGTCAACTCTCTGCTACTCGCCGGCGAGTTGGATCAAGCGAGCGGCAAGCTCTGACGCTGCTTTGTCGCCAAGCGATGAAAGTGAACGCCAGAAGTGGAAGTCGACGACGGCTCTGACTGCGGCTTCTGATCGGTCGCGCCGGCGCGCGGGTGGCGAAGCAGCCTCAGCGAGAACGCCACGGACCCGGTCGAGGTATGCGCTGAGACCCGAATCGATGATCTTTCTCAGTTCCGGGAGGGTGTCCGCGTCACGGAGGACCTTCGCGGTCATCGGTTCGGTCTCTCGATACCACCGGTAGAGGTCACGAAGGGCCTGATGTAGGCGTTGTTGGGGGTCTTCGATCGCCAGCCACGAAGCCAGGTCGGGCGTCGGATGGAGCTCTCGCCAATGTTGGGAGCACGCGCGTAGCAAAGAGATCTGGTCGGGGAAGTGGTTGTAGACGGTCCTGCGCTCCACACCCGCTCGACGGGCGATCTCGCTCACCTGTGTAGCAACGGGCCCGATCGTGCGGTGTAGATCGATCGTGGCCTCGGTTATCCGACGCCGCGTCTCCTCGAGTTGCCGCGCTCGATCCTTCAGCTCGTACTTGCGCTTCTTCATTTGGATTCACATAGCGTATTTCAGAATTGACGAGACCCATAGGGATGATACATAATCCACTACACACATTGTAAAACCAAAAGGGGTCGTGGGATGGATACAGCCATGCGACAGGTGCTGAGCAGCGCGGACGGAGACAGTGTCAACCTGCTCGCCCTAGGTGTTCGTTTCATGATCGAGGGCGAGGCAACGGGCGGAGCGTTCAGCCTCGTCGAGCACCCGCTGCCGCCCCGGGCCCTCGGCTCCCCATTGCACACGCATCGGAACGAAGACGAGTACTCGTACATCCTCGAGGGTCGTGTCGGGGTCCAGCTTGGTGACGAAGTACTCGAAGCAGGTCCCGGCGACCTCGTCTTTAAGCCCCGCGGACGACAGCACGCCTTCTGGAACGCCGGCGACATGCCCGCGCGGTTGCTCGAGATCATCTCTCCCGCGGGGTTCGAGAACTACTTCCGGGAGCTTGCGCCATTACTGGCGGCATCGGAGCGGGACGAGGACGCGATCGGCGAAGTGGTCGGTCGGTACGAGCTCGATATCGACTTCAGCTCGATCCCTGTACTAGCGGAACGTCACGGGCTCCAACTAGGACCGCCGCCGCGCTGATCAAAGCAGGGGTCGCTCACCGAACTGGGCAACCGCTCCGATAATCGTCAGCGCGGCCCCGAAGTAGATGCCTTTGCTGCAGTCACAATCTCCATCGAATGACGTCGCTACGAATAGCGCTCCGACGATGGCGACGAGGACCCCCACCCGGCGATATCTCCACCCCGACGAACGCCACGCTCGAAGGGTGACGAGTACCCCCAGGCCGAGCGGAACGATGCCGAGGACCAGGAGCCAGACCGATTCCTCGCCGCCCCCGACCGTTAGTGCCAGACCAAGCACCAGAAGGGCGAGGCCCATCAACCACACGTAAGAGCGCGGCATCTAACTTGTCCCCATACGAACTTCTGTTGGATCTGTATAGAACAATCGAACCCCCTCGTCTAACCGCACTCGGATCTGCACCGATGAATTTTCGCTCCTGTTCCCGTCTTACCTCGATGAGGTCCACACTGATAGTCAGTAGGACCAAAACAAGGAGGTAGCCATGCCCCAGATCACGCCCCATCTCTGGTTCGACAAAGAAGCCGTTGAGGCGGCTGAGTTCTACACGGCAACGTTCCCAGGGTCAAAGGTCACCAACGTTTCCAGGATCACGGACACGCCCTCCGGCGACTGCGACATCGTCTCCTTCGAGCTCTTGGGCCAGCCCTTCCAGGCGATCAGCGCGGGGCCCTTGTTCGCCTTCACCCCCGCGATCTCGTTCCTTGTGCGGTGCCAAACAGTCGACCAGGTCGATGCACTGTGGAGTCAGCTGTCCCAGGGGGATCCGCTGATGCCCCTGGCCTCCTACCCGTTCAGCGAACGATACGGATGGACCAACGACCGTTACGGCGTCTCGTGGCAGGTCATGTTGGACACGCGGGGGCAGATTGACCAAGCCATCGTCCCTACCCTGATGTTCGTCGGTGACGTTTGTGGGAAGGCGGAGGAAGCCGCTTCTCTGTACACGTCGGTGTTCCCCGAGTCCCGTGTTGATCATGTCCAGCGTTATGAGGAGGGCGAAGAGCCCAACGAGCCGGGAACCGTCAGGCACCTCTATCTCGATCTAGGTGGGTACAAGCTCGCCGCGATGGATAGCGCTCACGATCACGGCTTCGGGTTCAACGAAGCAGTCTCACTCATGGTCGGCTGTGAAAGTCAGGAGGAGATCGATCACTACTGGGACGGATTGAGCGCGGTTCCCGAAGCCGAGCAATGCGGGTGGCTCAAGGACAAGTTCGGCGTCTCGTGGCAGATCATCCCGGCGGATCTCGACGAGCTGATGAGCGGAACGGAAGAGCAGACAGCGCGCGTCACTCAAGCGTTCTTGCAGATGAAGAAGTTCGACCTCGAAGAACTGAAGAGGGCACGCGAGGGCGAGTAAGGCGGCTGGTGACGGTGCCCAGCTCTCTACGACGAGGCGGGCATCGTCACCGCTGAGATCGATCTTGAGCCCAGCAGCGGCGTAGCATCCGATGCAACGCAAGGATGTGACTAGATGCGACCGCTCAAACAAGCATGGTGGGCTCCATTGGCTGTAGTACTCGCGATCTCGTTGGTAGACGTGGGCCTGGCCTTCATCTTTGGAGAGGGCACCTCTAATATTCTTGACGCCGAGAGCACGGGGTCTGGGGTCGTGCTCTCCCTTGCCGGGGCAGCCGCCCTGATTGTCGGGCTCATCAGTCGAGTGAGGATGCGGTCGCTCGGTAACGCCTTGATCATCGTGGGCGCACTACTTGCTGCGATCTGGGTCTGGATCATCTTCATGGTTCCAGTAGCGGTCGCGGTCATCGTCGGTGTCCTTATGACTCAGTTCCGCTCCGACCCCACTCCGACCTCGCTCTAAGACCTGTGACAGAGCCGACCGCCGACCGGCCTTTCATCGCCCATCCGGAATATGGGATCCCTAAGGACACGAAGAACCTCGTCGACTGGTCTTACGTTGCCGAACGGTTCAGAACGGAACGAAACTATTGGGTGGCAACGGCATCACCAGAAGGGGATCCTCATGCACGCCCCGTCTGGGGAGTGTTCGTCGATGAGGCACTCTGCTTCGGTGGGGGACCGAAGACGCGGTGGTCCCAGAACCTCGTAGCCAACCCACATGTGTCCCTGCATCTCGAGAGCGGCACCGAGGCGGTGATCGCCGAAGGCGCGGTAGATCGCATCACTGATCCAACAGATCCTTTCCTCACGAAGGTCGATGACGCTTATGAGCTCAAGTACAAGATGCGCCACGGCCCTCCGGTTTGGGTGCTGCGTCCGGACGTGGTCCTGGCCTGGACCGAATTCCCTAAGACGATGACCCGCTTCCGTTTCTGATGGGGGAGCGCGAGAAGGCCCCGGCAGCTCGGCCGGGGCCTTCTCTATCTTCAGGATCGATCGGGCTAGCTCAGGGAGACGGCTAGTTCCTCCAAGAGGTCGTAAGCGTCCTGCATCCCGGCTTCCATGCCGGACTCGATGATCGCGTTGCGGACGAACTCGTTGGGACAATCGATCGTAACGGTCATGGTGGTCGTCCCTCCTTCCTCCGAGAGCGTCATCGTGTTGACCGTCGCGTTGTCATCGGGGTCGGGGGCTCCTTCGTACGCTTCAGTCGTGACAACACGCTCGTTCTCAACGATCTGGCGATATTCACCGTGGAAGGCAACTTCGAACCCCTCAGGGGTCTTCGAGACGTAGCGCCACTTTCCACCAACGCGGAGGTCGATCTCTGCCAAGATCACTTCGCCACGGTTGGCGTGCCACCAGCGCTTGACGAGCTCGGGTTCCGTCGCAGCTCGGTACACGAGGTGCTTGGGGGCCGCGAACTCCCTGGTGATAACGATCTGGGTCTCGCTCGGGAACGTCAACTTCGCACTGCCTTTACTGGTCATCGTCGTCATTTCCTTCCTCCTCCGTCTTGAGCTCTTCCAACACTTCGTCGAGGGCATCGAAGCGGTCGCTCCACATGCGCTCGTAGTCCTTGACCCAGTCGTGGATCGGCTTGAGGGAGCGCCCATCCAGGCGATAGATGCGTTCGCGCCCCTCCTCCCGAACCCGAACCAACCCGACTTCCCGCAGCACTTTCAGGTGCTTGGACACCTGCGGCTGGGGGATCTCGAGCAGGGTGACGAGATCGTTGACC
>JAXDJQ010000048.1:0-5417 GCA_034667565.1 Actinomycetota bacterium | reverse complement strand
GCGATCGATCTGTCCCGAGCGTCACCCAAGGTTCCGAGTGCTTCCTTGCGCGAGAAGGCCGCGACGATCAGGGCGGTGGTCGATCCGGTGAGACGCTTGGTGAGCTTGATGTCGTCGGCCACCGCAGTGTCGACCTGTCCGGCTGCCTGACCCTGTCCCGAGAGCTTCCCATCAGATGCACCCTCATAAGCGCTCGTTTCGGTCCCGTTTCCGGCGAACGAGTCTTCGCCTATCTGGTGACCGTTGCTTCGACCCGCGAATCCCATGGCAAGGGCCGCTCCGGATGGGTCGCCGGTTGAGGCATCCGTGCCCGATCGTTCCTGCACGACCGCATCGGCATCCTTGATCCACTGAGCCCCGTCATCGTTGGCCTCTTCCGAGCACCAGTCGTCGCTCGGGGATTGTGCCGTCTTTGAGAAAACCGGATTGAAGTTGGCGAAGGAGATAACTCGGATGAAGCGTGCGTCGGACGAGCGTGTGCGCGTTACGGCGACGTTCCGATAGAGCGCGTCGATGTCGTTGGCGACGACGTCGGTGAGCTTGATCGTGAGGCCGATCCCGCGCTTCTTGAAGACTGTGACGATCTCATCGTTGTCGTCATCTGCGAAATGTTGCGTTGCCGACCAGTTCCGAAGCCACGAGAAGGTCCACGACGCCGTTGATGACTTGCGCCACGCGATCCCAAGGAACGCACCCTCGTTCGGCAACGCTCCCATGCGCGGCTCGGCGCGATCGGTGGTGCGGTACTTGATCTGGTCGTAGAAGGAAGGAGATGGCCACTTCAATACGGTGACCGTCGCGGCGGGGTTAACCGCAACCGATAGCCCGGTGTTACCGGACACGGCGGAGATGTCCGTCGGCCCGTATCCCTCCGGCGTTTCCTCCTGGTCGTCGAAGCACTGGGGCGAAGTCTGGGCCCGCGCGGGGGCCGCGCCCGTGAACGCGAGGGCGACTATGACGATCAGCGAGAGCGGCCGGCAGCCTGAGATGCGCACTTTGTTACGGAAGGATAAATCCGGAAACCTGTCACACCCCACGCCTAGGGTCGCCAGATGGACTCCGCGCTCGTCCTGATGGTCTTTTTGGTCGCTCTGCTCGCTCTGCTCGCAGGCGGGCTCTACCTCCTGCGCGAGGAGATGCGCCGCCTGGGCGATCGGGTCGTGTCTGACTCCAAGCGGGTGGCGTCCCGTCTAGAGGGGATCGACAGCCGGATGACCCAAACCCAGTCGGTCAACACCGATCTGGCGCAGAACATCTTCGAGACCCTGGGAGACGTCAAGCGGGCGACCTCTACCGTCGCCGACCAGGCCCGCGAGTTCACCTCTCTGCAGGATCTGTTGCGGGCACCTAAGGCGCGCGGCGGCCTCGGCGAGGCGATGCTCGAAGAGCTGCTGCGGCAGGTGCTTCCTCCCCAGGCCTACGCAACACAACATCGCTTCCGTTCCGGAACCATCGTGGATGCAGTCGTCAAGGCCGGCGGACGCCTCGTGTGCATCGATTCGAAATTTCCCTTGGCCAACTTCCGTCGCATGTCCGACGCTTCGAGCGAAGTCGAGGTGCTGGAGGCCGAGCGCGCTTTCGCCGTCGACATCGACAAGCACATCCGCGACATCTCGTCGCGCTACATCGTGCCGGATGAAGGCACGTTCGACTTCGCCGTGATGTACGTGCCTGCAGAAGGCGTCTATGCCGAGGTATTGCGACTGTCGCACGGACGCCGGCCCCTGTTCGAAGCGGCGATGGACGCTCGCGTCGTCCCCATGTCGCCATTAACTATGTACGGGTACCTCCAAACGATCCTGTTCGGTCTCAAATGCCTTCGGATCGAAGAGAGCGCAGAAGCGATCCTCGATTTCTGCGGACGACTCGGTCAGGACATCGAGCGATTCGCGGGCGAGTACGAGACCCTCGGCAAACATCTCGGCAACGCGCGCATGAAGTACGAGGAAGGCGCGCGCAAGCTAGATCGCTTCCGGGACCGCCTCGAGGGGGTCGTGGACCTGGCGGAGAAGAGCCAAGAGGCCCCACGTCCCTCCCTCGAAGTAGTCGGAGACTAGGACGCCGGAGTCGTGAGGTAGTCGTCGGTGATCTCCACGAGGTCCCCGACCAGCTCGGCTGCCGGCTCGAAGCCATCGCATTCGAGGCGATCCCGCAACCCCGCCAAGGTCCCGGCCAGGAGCACGATGATGAGATCGCCGAGGTCCGGCAGGTCCTCGACCATGCGCAAGCCCATCACTTCTTCCTCGACGGAAGCATCACGTCACGATGCTTGGCCCAGTAATGACGGCGTGCGGCGGGCCCAACACCCCACCCCTCGGGCACCCGGATCACCGACCCGCACGTCTTGCAGCGAGGAGCCTTTCGTTTGCCCTTATTGGGCGCGCGTTTGGCAGCCATGTGACACCACCTCCACCGGCTGAAGGGATCGCGGCCCTTGTCGAACAGAAGTTACGAGGGGGGTGTGACAGATGCTCGGACGGCGGCTGCCACGGCCCGGGTGACAAGGGGGCCGAGAACGTCGAGATCGTTGGGCTCGCTGGGACCCGGTGTTGCCACAACGAAGGAAACGTCGCCGTCATAGCGGGTGTGCGCGGGTCGGATCGAGATGGTGACCCCGTCCGAGGCCCGTTGAGCGAGCCACTGAACCTCCCGCTTCTCGAACGTGCCGATCACGGTCGCGAGGACGAGAACAGTGTTCATCGGAGGCTCTTCCGGGGGCGTGTCTTGCTGGACCGGTTCGGGGGCGGGGGCCTTCGTGCCGGCAAGCACTGTGCCATCCGGTGCTAGGACGTCGCCGACCGCGTTCACCACCGCAAGGGCGTGGACGACATGAGGACCTTCCTCGATGCGTGCTGCACCGAGGCCCCCCGACACCGCTGCCTCCCGTCCCGCCCACTTGCCGACGGTCGCACCGGTGCCCGCGCCTATCCGACCCGTTTCGAACGTCTCCGAAGCCGCGGCACAAGCAGTTCGACCGGCCTCTTGATCGGGGCGTACATCCGAGCGGCCGGCACCGAGGTCGTAGATGACGGCCGCGGGAACGATCGGGACGAGCCCGAACTTCGTCTCGTAACCGATGTCGTTCTCGGCGAGCCATCGCATCGCTCCATCTGCGGACGCGAGCCCGAACGCGCTGCCGCCGGTAAGCACGATCCCGTGAACCTCCGTCAGCCTGCGTTTCGTATCCAAGAGGATCAGCTCGCGCGATCCCGGCCCGGAGCCACGCACATCACAGGACGTCACGTTGCCTTTCGGAGGCAACACGACGGTGCAGCCGGTTAAGGCTTCGGGATCGGTCCAATGACCAACGCGGAAGCCGGGTCCGAGCGTCGATGGCATCCCGGCATCTTCGCGCCCGCTGATAGCCTGCCCGCCATGACGATGCGACGGGGGATCCTCTGGGGCGTCGCGCTGCTGCTGCTCCTTTCGGCCGGCTGTAGCAAGCCCGCAGAGTTGATCGGTGAGGCTGGAAGCGAGTCGGAGGTCGATCGCGTCATCGAGATAACCGCCAGCGACGAGCTCAGGTTCGACCCGTCGGAGATCGATGTCTCGACCGGCGAAACGATCGAGTTCCAGATAACGAATGGCGGGAAAACGCAGCACGAGTTCGTGCTTGGGACGGCGGCTCACGAGCATGAGCACGGGATGAGCTCCCACCCGAATGCGACCGATCCCATAGACCCCGGCGCGACGGAGTCGGTCATCTGGCACTTCACAGACGCGGGCGAGGTCGTCTTCGCCTGCCATATCGCCGGGCACGACAAGCAAGGGATGACCGGCACCATCACGATCTCCGGATAGAACCATGGACGAAGAACCGACCACTAGGAAGCTCGATGTGGTCGAGGTCGCCCCGACGACGGAGGTCGAGCCCGCCCCGCCGGTCGAGGCCGAGCCCGTTCACGCTCGTGTTGCCGAGGTGCGCGATCGGCTGGAAGCAAGCGGTTGGGTGGATGCGGCGGCGGCTGCCGGACTCGGCTTCCTGGTCGTGCTCGCCGTTGGGAGCGTCCTTGTCCTCGCCGCGAAGCTGAACTTCCCGTCACTTGGGGGCGGTTCGGATCCACTAGACGCTTTCACTGCGATCGTCATCGCAGGTCTGAGCGGCCTCGGGACCCCGATCTTGCTCGACGGCTTGGCGGTGTCGGCTCTTCCGTTGGGGGCTCTGCTGTGCATCGGGTTCGGGATCATGTGGGCGGTGCGGACATCTAGGAAAGAAGCGGGATTCCCAACCGTGGTTGCTGCGGCGGCCCATGGCTTGCGCGTCGGACTGCCTTTCGGGCTGCTGTGTTGGTTCTTCGCCCTAGTGTTCCGTTTCAGAGGCCAGCACCCCGTCTCCTCCAGTGCCTGGATCGCTCTTCTCGCGGGACTCTTCTGGGGCGCACTCTTCGGCGTTCTAGGTTCGGTGCGAGTGATGGAGACGCTGGCCGCCGCCTCTCGTCGCATCTCATCCGGGTTGCGGGCGCGTGACCGTAGTGCCTACGAGGGTGTTGCAACCGGCATCACGATGTTGTCCGCGGCTGCCGTGCTTGGGGCCGCGGCGACCCTTCTGTGGATCATCGTCTCTCTAACGCGCGGAGCACCAGGGAGACATTTCGGAGCGGGGGACGCGTTCGCCTATCTGATCTATCTGCTGGCGTTCCTTCCGAACGTTGTGATCGCTATCGTTTCGTTCTCTCTTGGCGCACCGTTAGCGGTTGGCGCAAAGGTGAACCTCGGTGGGAAGTTGGTCGGCCCCCTCAGCGACTACTCGTTGACGTCGTGGGGGAGAGGAGACCACCCGCCTGCCGTGGTCTGGCTCCTGATCCTTGTACCGATCTTCGTCTTCGTGCTGGGAGGATTCGTTGCTCGACGGCGCGCCTCTGACGCGAAGACCATGCTTCCAGTGATGTTGATCGGGTCAGCGGTCTTCGCAGTGACGATCACGCTTCTCGCAGCGATGGGTGAGTTGCGCTTGGCGGGGATTTCTAAGGGGGCCGGGTACGCGATGGTGGCACCCGACATCGTGCTGCTGCTGTTGTTCGCGTTCCTGGAGTCTGGGGTCTTCGGCGTCATCGGTTGGAAACTTGCCGAAAGACCTGGGTTCCTCAAGAACCGATATCCGCAGGCGCGCTAGATGGAGATCTTTGCGCACCTCGCCGTGGGCCCGTTGCAGTGCAACTGCTACATCGTCGGAGACCCCGCGACGAAGGAAGCGGTCGTCATCGATCCGGGTGGGGATGCGGAACGCCTCCTCGAGGTGATCAAGGAAAAGGAGCTAACGATCACCGCCATCGTTGCTACTCACGCGCACTTCGATCACGTGGTGGCAGCCGAACAGCTCCGGGCGGCAACGGGAGCTCCTTTCTACCTGCATGCAGAGGACAAGCCGGTGCTCGAGTGGATGCAGGAATCGGGGCGCATGTTCCTCGGTATCGAGC
>JAXDJQ010000047.1:0-3102 GCA_034667565.1 Actinomycetota bacterium | reverse complement strand
CGGCTTTGAGATTGTTGCCGAGCTCGATCGTTGCCTTGGCGTGACCCACCGGTGTGCCGGTCGCCCGGGACACCACCGCGGCGTCGTCGACCTTGCAAGCCACCGTCGCCACCCCGTAGTCCACCAGACGGCGGGCCTTGGCATAGCGCTCGAGCACCGATCGAGCGCCAGACGAGTCCAGCAGCTCAGGCTCGAGATCGGCGTTGGCCTTCTCGAGAAGCTCGATCGCACGGTCGAGAGATCTGACATCCATGACCCCATGATGCTGAGGGGGTGTGACAGAAATGCCCCGAAATCGCCCTAGTTCCGGGAAAAAACGCGAATTCTTTGGCCACTTCTTTCCAGCGGCACCACCGACCCAGCTACAGGCCGGGCGTCACCGGCGTTTCGGTCTTCGTTACCGTGGTCGACCGCGTGGACCCAACGGAGGCCTGACCTTTCCACAGCTCCCAGCCGGCCCACATCAAGACGATCGTCCCGAGCAGCGAAGCGACCGGGAACAGGAACACCGAGTTGAGCGTCGTCACGCCCTGGATCGCCATCAGCAACGAAGTAAGGAGACCGAGGCCTCCGGCCGCCATCGCCGCCTGCCCCAGAGCTTTCGGGTAGACCCCGGTCGCGAACACCGCCATCCCGAACAACAAGGGGGCGACGCCGAAATACAACGCGGTACCGGCCCCGAACAAGGCGGTGCTTATCACTTCCACTGCGTGGGCCGCGGCGAACGCACCGGCATCCTTGCCACCATCCAGCCATCCGTCCGCCATAGCTTTCATCGCGGTCCCATCGATCGCGAGAAGCACGAGGAGCACCGCGCTAGATGCCGCAGTGAAGATGAGCCACGTCCGTGCCCATTCCTCTCCCGGCGACCCGACCATCGACAGGGCGATAGCGATGACGCCGATCAACCCGAGCGCCACTGCGAGACCCAGACCTACGTGGATCAATCGCCACATGTCGCTGTTCGCGATCATCTCGAGATGGCCTCGCACATTTCCGACGTTGTCGGTCGAGCGGGGATGCAACAGGTTGAGGATGATCCCGAGGGCTCCACCCACTAGGGCGGCCAACCCCCCGAGCTTGAAGAGATCCGATCGCGTCGGTCGTTGCTCCATGTCGTCTCCTCGCCTTGAGACCGCTTCCTTCAAGGGGACTCTAGAACTAGACCGCCCTTGACCCGCGGCACTCGTATACCTAGAATCACTAGGTATGAGAGGCGAGGCGATCAAGGGCCATCTCGACATGCTCCTCCTGGCGGTGCTGGAGGACGGCGACGCACATGGCTACGCGGTGATCGAGGGGCTCCGTGAGACCAGCAACGGAGCCTTCGACCTGCCGGAGGGGACCGTGTATCCAGCATTGCACCGCCTAGAGCGTGAGCGATACGTCGCGAGTCAGTGGAATAAGTCATCGGGGCGGAAACGGCGGGTCTACTCCCTCACCGCTCGGGGTCGCAAGGCTCTCACCGACCGCCGCTCGGAATGGGCTGGATTCTCTCGTGCCGTCGGCACCGTGATCGGGCTATGACCTCTCCGATCGAGCAGTACCTCATAGAGCTGGAGGCGCGGCTGCCGATGGCCGGACGACGGATCGTTACCGAAGCGAGGGATCACCTCCTCGAAGAACGCGATCGACTGATGGCGAACGAGGTCGAACGCATGGAAGCCGAACGTCAAGCGGTCGCTTCCTACGGGCATATCGAAGACATCGTGTCCGCGGTGCGCGCGAACGGAGGTCCGGTCCTTTCACCTCGTGTCATCAAGTGGATCCCGTGGGTCGCGCTCTTGCTAAGCCTTCCGACCCTCGTCTTCATCGCAGTGAACGTCATCGAAGAGGTCGCGGGTAACTCGGGCGGCGTCGGGGTCTTCGGCGACTCGCTGGATCATTCGCCCCTGGCCGGGTTGATCGATCGCATGTTGGTTTTCGGTCCACTGCTTGCGTTCGGACTCGTCGTCCTGGCGACAACGAACGTGCGCTTCACCCGGCAAGAACGGGGGTTCAACGCGACGATCCATCTCCGGCTTACAGGCCGATTGCTGGTGATCGGGATCGTCAGCGGCTTGGTAGCCGGGGCGGTCGTTGCTTATTGGTTGGCCGAGAACATGTTGTGCGCGGGGTTCCCACCCTGTGGCTTGTAGCGCCTACGGCTTGTAGGCCCTAAGGCAACACGCGGTAGATGATCGCGTCGCCCTGCCCGCCGCCTCCGCACAGCGCAGCTGCCCCGATGCCGCCACCGCGGCGCTTGAGCTCGTGCAGCAACGTCACCGTGATGCGTGCACCGGTGCAACCGATCGGGTGACCTAGAGCGACCGCGCCGCCGTTCACGTTCACCTTCTCTTCAGCGTCTTTGTTGCCGTTGTAGAGCATCCCAACCGCGTGCATCGCAACCGAAGCGAACGCTTCGTTGATCTCGATCAGGTCGATGTCATCTGCAGACATGCCGGCCTTCTTGAGGGCCGCCTGGATCGCGAGCGCGGGCACCGTGTGGAGATAAGGAGGCTCTTCAGCCGACATGCCGTGGGCAAGGATCTCGGCGATCGGCTTCACGCCGAGCTCCTGCGCTTTCTCGGCACTCATCACGATGACCGCGGCCCCCCCATTGGAGACCTGCGATGCGTTCCCGGCCGTGATCGTGCCCTCGGCCTGGAACGCCGGCTTCAGCTTGGCAAGGGTGTCCACGGTCGTGCCCTCGCGCACGCCTTCGTCGGTGTCGAAGATGACGGGGTCGCCCTTGCGCTGCGGTACCTCTACCGGAACTATCTCTTCCTTGAAGCGACCTTCCTTGATCGCCGCGGCAGCGCGCTCGTGGGAACGAGCCGCCCACTTGTCTTGGTCCTCACGGAGGATCTTGAACTCGGTGTTGACGTCATCGGACTGGTCACCCATGTGCTTGTGATTGAACGCATCCCAGAGACCGTCGTAAACGAGCGAGTCGACGACCTTGCCGTCGCCCATCCGGTAGCCCTTGCGCGCCTTCGGAAGGATGTACGGAGCGTTGTCCATGGACTCCATGCCCCCGGCAACGACGACCGACGCTTCACCCGCGCGGATCATCTGGTCCGCCATGGCGATCGCGTTCAGACCGGAAAGGCAGACCTTGTT
>JAXDJQ010000046.1:0-13533 GCA_034667565.1 Actinomycetota bacterium | reverse complement strand
CCGCAAGGCGAGGCGTCTACAGGCCCTCTACCCAGACGTGAAATGCAAGATCCTGTACCAACGTGATTACCTGAACCTCTTGCTCAAGTACGGGCTCGAGGAGCCCTCACAGGGGATGCCCGACCTTCCGACGGCCCCCGGAGACCCCGCCTCTCTGCTCGGCATCCCGCTGGCCGGCTGATGACCGAGCTGAACGCAGGTCGCGCCACCGTTCTTCTCGACGCACACCGAGAGTTGGGCGCCAAGTTGATCGATTTCGGTGGATGGGAGATGCCCCTCCAGTACACCGGGGTGATCGCCGAGCATCAAGCAGTTAGAACCGGAGCAGGGCTCTTCGATGTCTCCCATCTCGGGAAACTTCGCCTGACGGGGACCGCTGGGGGAGAGGCGCTTCAGCGCGCCGTGACGGCCGATGTACTTGCTCTGGAGCCCGGACGGGCAACGTATTCGCTCGTGCTTACCGAAAGCGCCGGCACGATCGACGACATCTTCGTGTACCGCATCGGTGATGAGGAATGGCTCGTCGTGCCGAATGCATCCAACGTGCACGCGGTGGCAGATGCCATCCGTAGCGCGGGCGGAGATCCGGTGGATGAGTGGGATCGCTACACGATCCTTGCGCTCCAGGGACCCGATTCCTTCGAGGTGTTCGAGAAGGCTTTCGCCGGAACGAACGCGACGGAGATGAAGCTGTACAGCTGGGGACCCATGGACATGTTCGGCGCCGATGGACTGATCGCCCGAACCGGCTACACCGGCGAGAAGGGCTTCGAGCTCTACGCGCCCATCGAGGTTGCTGTCAAGGTCTTCGATGCATTGCTGGGAGCGGGGGCGACGCCAGTTGGGCTGGGAGCGCGCGACACCCTTCGCTTGGAGATGGGCTATGCCCTCTACGGGCATGAGCTGGGCCTCGATATCAATCCTCTGGAAGCGGGTCTCGGGTGGGCGCTCGCGTGGGAGACGCCGTTCGTCGGACGAGAAGCCCTCGAGAAGGTGCGGGCCGACGGACCGGCTCGGAAACTATTCGGGATCGTGTGCACCGATAAGGGTGTGCCTCGCCAGGGTTACCCCGTGCTCGCCGGCGAGTCTGTGATCGGCGAGCTCACCAGTGGCAACCACTCGCCCAGTCTCGGTACGGGCATCGCTCTCGCGCTCGGCCCCGCCGCTTCGCTCCCGGCTCCCGGAGATCGGGTCGCGATAGAGGCGCGAGGACGACTGATACAGGGAGATATCGTCAAGCCGCCCTTCTACCGTCGGCCCGGTTCCAAGTAGGGGCGGGTCAAGTAGATATATCGACAAATAGATAGAGCGAGACGCATGGACTTCCTGCCCCACACACCTGAAGACGATCACGAGATGCTCCAGGCCATCGGTCTGGAGACGTTCGAGGATCTCTTCGAACCGGTGCCCGCCGGCGTGCGGGTAGGGCGCGACCTCGACGTCGGCCCCGCGCTCGACGAGGTCACTCTCCTGCGCCACATGACGGAGCTCGCGGGCCGCTCCAAGGGGGCGGCAGATCTCGTTTGCTTCGCAGGGGGAGGGGCTTACGACCACCACGTACCCGCCGCGGTCAGATCTCTCGCGTCACGTGCCGAGTTCGCAACCTCCTACACGCCCTATCAACCCGAGCTCTCGCAAGGCGTCCTCCAGGCGATCTTCGAGTTCCAGACCGCCGTGTGCGAGCTCTACGGGATGGAAGTGGCCAACGCATCGCTCTACGACGGAGCCAGCGCTCTCGTCGAGGCGGTCAACCTGGCCGTCCGGGTGACGAAGCGGGAGCGGGTGATCGTCGGATCGACGGTGCATCCACACTACCTGGACGTGCTTCGTACCTATACCTCAGGTTTAGGGTTCGATATCGCCGTAGCCCCCTTCGGTGACGATGGGCGGGTGGACTGGGCGACGGTCGATGCGACCGGAGCGGCCGCAGTCGTCGCCGCCTATCCGAACGTCTTCGGTGGTCTCGAGGACATCGATGTGGCGTCGGAGATGGCCCACGGTGCCGGCGGGTTGAGCATCACTGTTGCCGACCCAACCGCCATGGGAGTCATCGGCTCGCCGGGTGCGATGGGGGCAGATGTCGTCGTGGGCGAGGGGCAGGGGATAGGCAATGCGTTGGCTTACGGGGGTCCCTATGTAGGTCTGTTCGCGACGAAGCTCGATCTCGTTCGCCAGGTGCCGGGCCGGATCGCCGGACAGACCCTGGACGCGGACGACCGCAGGGCTTTCGTGTTGACCCTCCAAGCACGCGAGCAGCACATCAGGCGCGCGAAGGCGACGTCCAACGTCTGCACGAACCAAACCTTGATGGCGATAGCGGCGGCGATCCATCTCGCATGGCTCGGCCCGGTGGGTTTGCGTCGCCTCGGGGAGTTGTGTGTCAGGAACACGGCTTTGGCCGCCGAGCGCTTGGCAGCCATCCCCGGTTGTTCGATGAGATTCGAGGGACCGCGTTTCAAAGAGTTGGTGTTGCAGACACCGGGCGATGCCGCGCCCCTCGCACGGGGTCTCGCGGACCGCGGGTTCCTCGTGGGACCGGCGCTGGGTCGATGGTTCCCCGAGCTGTCGGATTGCCTCCTCATAGCAGTGACCGAGAAGCGCACCGAGGACGAGATATCGGGTCTGGCCGAAGCGATCGAGAAGGAGCTCGCCGGATGAACCGACCCCTCGAGCCATCCGCGGGCACCAGGACCGTCGACGAGGAGGACTTCCCCCTCGTCTTCGAGCTGTCCCGTAAGGGTCGCCGGGCGTGGTCGTTACCCGACGCCCCCGAAGAAGCCCCCGAGATCGGATCCCTGATCCCTGTCAAACATCGCCGGACCGCGCCACCGCTTCTTCCGGAGGTATCGGAGCGTGACCTCGTGCGCCATTACACGCGCCTGTCGCAGAGGAACTGGGCCATCGACGTCGGCGCTTACCCACTGGGCTCCTGCACGATGAAGTACAACCCCAAGCTCGCCGAAGACGCGGCCGCGCTCCCGGGATTCGCCGCGCTCCATCCGATGTGTGATGACACGTTGGCGCAAGGTGCTCTCGCGTTGTTGGGGGAGCTCGAGCGTGCCCTGTGTGAAGCAACGGGTATGGCCAGATTGACATTCCAGCCTGCCGCAGGCGCGCAAGGAGAGTTGACGGGACTCTTGATCATGCGGGCGTGGCACGAGTCGAACGGAGATGCTCGGCGGAAGGTCATCATCCCGGACTCCGCTCACGGCACGAACCCGGCGAGTGTGACGCTGGCCGGCTACCAGGCACAAGAGGTTCCCTCCGACGAGCGCGGTCTGGTTGATCTCGATGCCTTGCGTGCTGCTCTCGACGAAGACGTCGCGGGGCTCATGCTCACGAACCCGAACACCCTTGGCTTATTCGAGCGGGACATCGAGAAGATCGCCGCTGCATTACACGAAGTAGGTGGGCTCCTCTATTACGACGGCGCGAACTTCAACTCGATCGTGGGCGTCGTTCGACCCGGGGATATGGGCTTCGACATCGTCCACATGAACCTGCACAAGACGTTCGCAACCCCCCACGGTGGTGGGGGACCGGGCTCGGGCCCTCTTGCGGTGTCTCAGCGCTTGGAACGTTTCCTCCCGAGCCCGGTGCTCGCGTTCGATGAGGGCGCAGAAAGATGGCACTGGGACCACGATCGCCCGGACTCGATCGGTCGGATCCATTCCTTCCACGGCAACTTCGGGATCAACGTGCGCGCGTACGCGTACCTCCGTTCGCTTGGTGCCGAAGGTCTGCGCAAGGTGGCGGAGCGCGCTGTTCTCAACGCGAACTACCTCAGAACGCTCGTGGCCGACTCGTTGCCGACTGCCTACGAGGGTCTTTGCACGCACGAGTTCGTTTCGAGCGCGAAGCACCTCAAGCGCCATGGGGTGCGCGGGATGGATCTCGCGAAGCGGTTGATCGACCTCGGTTTCCATCCTCCAACCGTGTACTTCCCCTTGGTTGTAGAAGAAGCGTTGATGGTCGAACCGACCGAAACGGAGTCGAAGGAAACCATCGACGCACTTGCCGCCGCGATGAATCGCGCCGTGAGGGAGGCCGAGACCAACCCCGAGCTGTTGCACGACGCTCCGGTCACAACGCCCGTCAGACGGCCGGACGAAGCTCGGGCGGCGCGGGACCTGCGCATCCGCTGGACGCCAGACCGGGGCTGATGTCCGAGGGGCGGCGCCCGTGGGTCGATGCCGCGGCCCTCGTTGTGGTCACGCGTCTCATCTTCTTCGCCGTTGCGTTCGGCGCCGCGATGTACCTGGCTCCAGGCCAAGGTCCGGTCGGGGAGGGCTTCTTAGACATCTGGACCCGGTGGGACGCCAACCATTTCGTCGTGGTGGCCGAGCACGGCTGGTCGGGGCCGATAGCCGAGGCCGCCCGGCCGGCGGCGTTCTTCCCGCTGTATCCGTTGGCGATGAGAGCTGGGATGGCGATCGGTCTCGCACCGATCGCGGCGGGTCTGCTGGTTTCAACGATCGCCACCTACATCGCGTGCGTCTTCTTGATCAAGCTTGCGGATGCTGAGATCGGGCCGGGAGCAGGTCGGCGCGCCGCTATGTATCTGCTGCTCTTCCCGACCGCGGTCTTCCTTGCCGCTCCTTACAGCGAATCGCTCTTTCTCGCCGGAGCTATCCCTGCGTTCTATCTAGCCCGCCAGCGCAGGTGGCTGCTTGCTTCGATCCCCGCGGCCGTTGCGATGTCAGCGCGCGCTGCCGGCATCTTTCTGCTCATCGGTCTGCTCTTCGAATACATCCGACAAGGTTTCGAGGACCACCGGTGGGGAGGGGCCCGGTTGCGCGACGCCGCCGCGTGCCTGGGCATCGGGGCCGCGCCGCTGCTCGCGTACGGCTTGTTCCTACAGATGGAGCGTGGGAACGCCTTCCAGTACATGATCGATCAGAAAGAAGGATGGGGGAGGGACTTCCCGACCGCCCCGTGGACCGCCTTCATGGCGACCTGGAACACGCGCAAAGGCTTGGACTATCCGACGAACTGGATCTTCGCGTGGCGCATCGAGATCCTCGCCGCGGGGGCCGGTGTGGCTCTGACGATATGGGCCCTCATCAAGAAGGAGTGGGGCTACGCGGCCTTCATGGGCACGTTCATCGCCACACTCATGATGTCCACCTGGTACTTCAGCATCCCCCGCATGCTCCTGTCGTTCTTCCCCGCGGTTCTGCTGCTGGCGGCGGCCACCCATGAACGTCAGAACGACCATGAGCTCGTGTTGCTCGCTATGGCACCGATAGCGACCCTAGGTGTCGTCATCTTCACCAGGGGGGCCTGGTTCTACTGAGCAACAGGACCGCGTAGGCGGTCCGCATTATTGGGGAGGCTTCCCTAGGCGCCTATCCGTGTTTGGATGTTTGCCATGGCTGGCAGGACTAAGGCGATCATCGCCGCGATGACGCTGCTCGCAGGCCTTGCGGGCTCGGTACCGACAGGTGCCCAGGGCATCGGACTGCTCGCGCGCCAGGCGCAGGTCTGTGACGACCCAACCAACGACATGACCTTGTTCGCCGAGAAGATGAGCGGCGGACGCATCGGCTACGGCCTCACGCCCAAGACTCCGCAGATCCCCGGGCCCACGATCGTGATGACCGAGGGCGACTGTCTCCAGGTAACGCTCGTCAACGACACCGACCGGAAGCTGTCTACCCACTATCACGGGGTCGCTTACACGGTGGCGAGCGACGGCACGCCGCTCAACGGGGGTTGCGTTGCACCGGGCCGGTCGCGTAGCTACGTGATCCAGGCCACGGCTCCGACAACGCGCGCGGATGGAACCGTCGATCCAGGAAGCGCGGGCTACTGGCACTACCACGACCACTGCCTCGGGACACCGCACGGAACGGGCGGCATCTACAAGGGACTGTTCGGCGCTCTCGTCATCAAACCCGCTACCGGTTACATCGAACCGGTTCGGCGGTGCGTGCTCGTGATGATCAAGACGACGTTCAACCTCAAGCGTGACCCGAACACACCGCACTGCACGTCCAACATGGGGGACAGGGTCGAATTCATCGTCATCGGCCATGGTGACCTGATCCATACCTTCCACCTCCACGGCCACCGGTGGACTGACACGCGTATGGGCGTAACGACGAGCCTGTCTTCAGAAGCACGCATCATCGACAACCGCGTGGTGGGACCCGCAGACTCGTTCGGCTTCCAGGTGATAGCAGGCGAGCACGTGGGGCCGGGGGCCTGGATGTACCACTGCCACGTGCAGGGCCACTCCGATGCGGGTATGGCAGGAACGTTCATCGTTCGTACGCCGGAAGGGACGCTGACCGAGGCAACGAAGGAAGCGCTAGAGCGGCACAGGACTATGCATGGGGGTCATCACCATGGCAACTAGGACGTCAGTCTCACGCACGATCAGGGCGGTTTCGCTGGCTATCGCCGGAGGGCTGATGGTCCTGGCTCTCCCTCAGGGAGCCATCGCTGCCACGCAGACCGTCGACGTGATCGACAACCGTTTCAATCCTCAAGAGGTGCATATCAACGTCGGTGACACGATCGTGTGGAACAACCACGGCCAGAACCAGCACGACATCCGCTCGGATGACGGCGAGGAGTTCCGCTCGGGCGTCATGGGCACCGGGGACACCTTCTCGCATCAGTTCAATCAGGAAGGCTTCTACTACTACCACTGCAACTTCCACGGCGGTCGCCGCAAGGTGGGGATGTGGGGGCTGGTCGTGGTCGGTAACCCCGATCCGAAGACCGATCCATACGCCGAGCTGGCGGGGGAGAAGGACATCCGCCCGAAACTCGTCGTTCCCAAGGATTTCAAGACGATCCAGGCCGCCGTCGATCATGCGAACCCAGGGTCAACGGTCGTCATCCGACCGGGCGTCTACAAGACCAAAGTGGTCGTCCAGACCCCGAACCTCATCATCCGAGGGGTGGATCGCTTCCGAACGATCCTCGACGGCGAGGACAAACGCGGCAACGGCATCACAGTGGATGGGACCCGCAACGTCACTATCGAGAACCTGACCGTCAAGAACTACACGAGCAATGGTGTGTACATCAACAACACCACGGGCTACACCGTTAACAGGGTCGATGCGATCAAGGGTCGTACCTACGGGATCTATGCCTTTGATTCATACGACGGAGTCATCAAGAACTCTTATGCCTACGGCAGCGGCGACGGTGCGTTCTACATCGGACAATGCCTCAACTGCTCGGCGCTGATCGATCACGTCGTGGGGACGTGGAGCTACCTCGGTTACTCGGGAACGAACTCGACCGGCGTGATCATCCGCGACTCGGTGTTCACGCACAACGCTCTCGGTGTCGTTCCGAATACCTTGCCGACGGAAGAGTTGGGACCGAACCGGGGCACGACGGTCGTCAATAACAAGATCTTCAACAACAACTACGCCACCATCCCCGGCGCTGGTTTCTCGGATGCGGGAGACCAGCCGGTTGGGGTGGAGATCGGAACCGGTGTGTGGCTCCCCGGGGTCGAGAACAACGTAGTGATGGACAACGTGATCTACAACCACAACAGCTATGGGGTCCTGGTGAGCCAGTCGATCGATACGGACCTTCCGATGAACAACACGGTGATGGGGAACTTCATCCGGAACTCCGACTTCGATGAGGATGGCTACGGATACGCCCTCGCTTACGACGGTCAAGGTGGGCTGAACTGCTGGGCCGGCAACGACTTCGAGGGCGAGACCGGCCCTCCGGACATACAGACCTTGTATCCGTGCGACGAGCGGATGATGGGAACCCCTTATCCGCCGGTACAAGCTCACATCGCTGCCTCCGCCGCTCAAGCTGAGACCCGTGAGCAGAAAGAGCCGCCCGACCCGAAGCGCCCGCGATGCCAGAAAGGTGCTCCCGGCTGTAACCGTTAACAGCGGATAGAAGGGGTCGGCGGAGTCCACAGCGAAACCTTGGGAGACACGTCTTCCAAGGGGGTTAACCGTGAAGCTCCGTCGTTTCCTTGCCGTTGCATGTGTTCTTGCGATCGGCCTCATGACTGTTCCGGCCAGCGCGGCGGACGCCGATGACCATTCAAAGAACGTCACACTGATCGGGAACGCCGAGCTCCCCGGCGCAACCGATGTCGAGTTCACGAAGGACGGCTACGCCGTCATGACGGTCAATGGGTCGGGCGACCTCGCCGGGCTATGGGTCGTGGACGTGCGGAACCCTGCCGACCCGAAACCGGTCGGACATCTGCCTTGCGCAGGATCCGGTTACGACGTGGGCCTGTGGCGCAACGTTGCAGTGATGTCCATCGACTCCGCATCCGGTAACTCATCGACCGAGGACGGATGCAACGTCGATGGCACGGAGAACCAGGAAGGCATCAGGCTGGTCGACATCTCCGATCGCAGCAACCCGCGCGAGATCAAGTTCGTGGCCACGCAATGTGGATCCCACACGAATCTAGTGGTTCCAAGAGGGGATCGGGCCTACGTCTACGTGCAGTCCTATCCAGCATCGACGAGCGGGGCATGCCCCAGTGCGCACGGAATCATCTCCGTTGTGGACATCACCAACCCGGCGAAGGCAGAAGTCGTGTCGACCCCGAGCACCTCGCCGGCGGTTGGCTGTCACGATGGGTCCGTCGCCGGCAAGATCGCCTACATGGCTTGTCTTACCGAGGGACAGGTCTGGGATGTCAGCGACCCCAAGCAGCCGAAGATCCTGGCGCACATCAACGACGTGCCGGACGCGATCTGGCACTCGACGGACACCTCCAACGACGGTAAGACCGCGATCTTCGGGTTCGAGTCCTTCCAGGGCGGACCCCTTGCGTGCAACGAAGCGACCGGAGCTCCTTTCGGGGCTCTCTGGTTCTATGACGTGAGCGATCCAACCGCTCCCAAGCAGATGGGGAGCTTCGTGCCACCCCGAACGGTTGCGGGGACCTGCACCGCCCACAACTTCACGGTGGTACCGGGGATCGAGCGAGATGCCCTCGTGACGGCCTGGTATTCGGCCGGCTTCATGGTGGTCGATTTCTCCGACCCGAGTGCGCCGACGGAATTCGGGCACTACCTGGCTCCGGGAACGAACACGTGGGATGCCAAGTGGTACCGAGGCACGGCGTTCGTGGGCGACTCCGGGCGGGGGCTGGACGCCTACAAGGTCTCCGGCCTGTAACCCGAGTAAAAAGGTCCTTCGGCCGGGTGCGGCTTGGCGCACCTCGTTCTTGTCACAGGTTGTCGCTAATTTTGGGTCATGGATGCGGACGCTGAAAGGTTCTGCTCGCGCTGTAGCAAGACCAGGCCATTGGCGGATTTTTCGGCCACGTCGAAATGGTGTCGACCGTGTCGCGCCGACTACCAGCGCGGATGGCGAGCACGCAATCCTGAAGTATCTCGAGACCTGGTCTACGAGCAACGCTTGCGACGCGATTTCGGGATGACGCTGGCTGACTATGAGGAGATGGTGAAGTCTCAACATGGGAGATGCGCGATCTGCGACGAGAAGCCCGGTGTTGATGATCAGGGCCGCAGACGGAGACTTGAGGTTGATCATTGCCATTCGACTGGAGCTATCAGGGGACTGCTCTGCGGAGGCTGCAATAGTGGTCTTGCGGGATTCAAGGACTCAGTGGAATTGATTGATGCCGGTATCGCCTACCTAGGAGTCCACGCTGTCTCCTGAGGCCCTGTGTCCCCGATGTCGTCATCGACGCAAAGCGTCTGGGGGCTATTGCAGAGAGTGCCGATCCGTTCTGCGGAGAGCTTCGTACGCCCAAGACAAGGAAAGGGGGAGGGCAACGGTTTACGAGCAGTCGATCAAGCGCCGCTTCGGTCTAACCCTGGCCGACTACGAATCCATGCTCGATAGACAAGCAGGGTTGTGCGCTATCTGTCACCAGCCCGAATCTGCTCGGAACCGAGACGGGACACAAAGGCGGCTTCAGATCGATCACGACCACGCGACCGGAATGGTCCGACAACTCCTGTGTAACGCCTGCAATGTTGGGCTGGGGGGCTTCCGGGACGATCCTGTGCTGTTGCACAGAGCCAAAAGCTATTTGGACGGGGTAGGGGCTGCGCCCTGGGATAAGGAGACATAATCACTATTATGGGAGGAACGACCTAGGCGGAGCCACGCCTCGAACGGACCCCCCAGCCGGCGATCTTCAGTAGGGCCTCGAGGACGATCCTGCGACTCATCTTGGAGCGGCCCTCGACCCGTTCGATGAAGGTGATCGGAACCTCGACGATCCTTTTGCCGGCTTGATAGGTGCGGAAGGTCATCTCGACCTGGAACGCATAACCCTCGGACGTGACCGAGCTCATATCGAGCTCCTGGAGCCATCCCGTCCGATAGGCCCGAAACCCGGCCGTGGAATCCCTCACGTCGAAGCCGAGCCACGCCCTCGCATAGACGTTGGCGCCTCGAGACAGCCACATCCGGAGCTTGCTCCAGTTCCTAGTGCCGCCGCCCGCCACGTAGCGCGACCCGATCACCAGGTCGGCGCCGGCCAGGGCATCCAACAGCCGGGGGACGTCGGCCGGATCGTGAGATAGATCGGCATCCATCTCGACGACGCTCTCGTAGCCGTGCTCCAAGGCCCATTCGAATCCTGCCCGGTAAGCGCTCCCGAGGCCCTGCTTACCGGGGCGCTGCAAGAGATGGACGTCGTTAGGCCCCTCCGCTATCTGTTTGACGATCTCTGCGGTCCCGTCCGGCGACGAGTCGTCGACCACGAGCAACGACACGCGTCCACCGGCGGCGTCGAAGAGCCTGCGCGCCATCTCTGCGACGTTGGCCCGCTCGTTGTAGGTCGGGACGATCACGAGAGCCCGCTCCGTCGCAACGATCATGCGGGCACCGTACTGCGGCGCCTCCACCCTGCGAAGAGAGCTATCAGTGAACCGACAAGGCACAGGAGGGGGAGCCACTCCCCCGTCCGGGCGTAGATGGAGATGTCGGCCGATGGAACCATGTCGAACACGATCGTGCCCTCCGTGTACAACTCGGTTCTCTGCCCTACGACACCGTCGAACCCCACCGCAGCCGAGATGCCACTGAGGGCAGCATGCACAACCGGGACCCTCGTTTCGGCCGCGCGGACCTGACTCATCGCCAGATGCTGAGCGGAAGCCCAACTGTTCTTCCACGTCGACGTATTCGTAGCGACGGTGATCAGTCGTGCCCCCTGCGCGACGCGATCGCGCACGAGAGGGCCGAAGTCACCCTCGAACGAGATCACCGTTGCCACTTCCGTATCGCCCACCTCGAAGTTCGTCGGCTCCGACCCGGCGACTGCATCGCGCGGGATCTGTTCGACTCCTGGAAGCCAGCTCAACCAACGGCGCGCTGGAAGGTATTCACCGAACGGCACCAGGTGGGTCTTGCGATAGACCTCCAACACGTCGCCTTCGGCTGAGACGTGAAGCGTAGCGACGTTGTAGTTGTTCTGGTCGGTCTCTAGGTTGGCTCCCACGATCATGGGCGCATCCACGGCGCGCGCCGCTCGGACGATCATCGCCATCACTCGGGGATCTTCGAATGGATCGATACCGACGGCACTCTCCGGCCACACCACGAGGTCGATGTGTTCGTCGACAAGCTGTTCCGTCAGCCTTAGATGGCGCTCGACCCGGGCCAGCTCGTCTTCCACGACGACACCCGGCGACGCGTTGCCCTGCACGATCGCAACGCGGAGAACCCGGCTCTGTTCGCCCGCCGTTGATCCATCGATCCGAGGGACCACATAGCTCAAAGGAACCAGGGCGACGATCGTAGCTACCGCTCCCCCACCCCAGCGCATGCGCGCGGGACCCTTTGAGAGCAGGGCAAGAGCCACCAAGGTGTTCACAGTGACCAGAACGACCGAAACGGTCTTGGCCCCACCCACCTGCGATATCTGCAGCAGCCACGGGAAGACGGTTTGGCTCTGAGCCAGCTCACCCCACGGGAACCCGACGACCGGTACGAGGGAACGCAGTGCTTCCAGCGTCACCCAGAGAGCCGGCGCGATCAGCGGCCACCAGCGTCTGTCCGATCGGGAGGCGATCGCCCATCCGGCGCCGAAAAGGCCGATGAACAGCGACTCCATGATCACCAGTACGGCCCACGCGGCCCAACCGACGACGCTGACCCAGATCAACAGTGACCCGAAGAACCCCACCCCGAACGCTGTGCCAAGAGCGAAGCCGCGACGTGGTGAGTCTCGGGCGATCAGAAGCAGAGGAACGATGGCTACCCACGCGAGTGGTGCCAGGGATGGTTCTGGGAAAGCGAAGCTGAGGGCGAGTCCAGCGAAGAGCAAGATCGCGAGGGACGGAACCCTCGTCATGAGTTGATCAGGCGCAGTCTCGGCAGTACATGCGCTTCTCGTCGGCTAGTTGGGACCTGGCCTTCACGAGGTAGCACGACTTGCACACGAACTCCTGCTGATCCTTGATCGGGATGACTTTGCTGGGCAACGCAGTCGTGGCGGGAGTGTCCTTCTCTGACGACAACGCCATGATGTCGTCATCTTCCTCCGTCTCATCCGGTCCTCGACGTGCAGCCGCCCGCTGTGCGAGCAGCTCCTCGAGGCTAGCTTCATCGCTCTCTTCATCCTCGTCGTCGGTGGCGAGCGCCGCCTCTTCTTCCTCGAGCTCGTCAGCATCGGCCTCGGAGAGGTCTTCGGACTCCTCGGACTCGAGCTCGTCGTTTTCCGCAAACACCTGTCGCTACTCCTTTAAACGCTGGTTAGGGGCAACCCTATGCGTACCCCACTTCCTGGGAGAAACACTTCCTACGCGAACGGCCGCGAAAAAGGAAGAGCCCGGATGGCCTTCGGGTCCGCTCGTTAGACGCCTTGCGGCGCTTATTAGAGCGTTTTCCTCAGCCTTCCGGGCTCCGCCAGAAAGGTGTCCCAAGCAACCGCCGATGCGTCTGCGTCGCTCGAGCGGGTCACCGTTCGGCGAGTCCGGCAAGCCGGATCCACCGAGCGGCCGTTCCGCTCGATCCCAGAGATCCCTCCGAGTGCCTTGCGGCTCTCGGTGCGTCTCCTTCAGCCGAAGCTTCCGGAGCCGGGAACGACCTTCTTAGGTGCCGCTCCTTCGGCCGGTTCCCCGAGGGGCTCCGACCGATCTCTGGTCTTTGAGGTCCCCCTTTCGGGGGTCCTCCCGGCGACGCTGCTGCCGGTTGCTGCTTGGGACTGGTCGCAACTTATGCACCGCAGATTGGCGAGTCAATACAAAAAAGCAAGGTTTACCTTGGGTCGCGAAACATTCTGGATCGTCCGCAATCTCCCCACAAGTTCTCCCCAACTAGTCCCCCGAAACCCATGCAAGGTGGCCTTACGATGTCGCTCATGCTCAAGACCCATTCGACCCGTTGCACCGCGGAAACAGCGGGCGCGCCGGACTTCGTCGACATCACGGACACCATCGAAGCCGCCTTGGCGGACTCCGGCATCCGAAACGGACAGGTCACCGTCTTCGCGCCCGAGGATGGGTGTTCGATCCTCGTCAACGAACGCGAATCAGGACTCCATCAAGACCTAAAGGCAGTGCTCAAGAGACTCAAGGACGCGTGGCCCCC
>JAXDJQ010000045.1:0-6697 GCA_034667565.1 Actinomycetota bacterium | reverse complement strand
GATCCACGGTGAGTAGCCCGCGCCACCGGTCGAGAGCGGTACCGGTTTGGTCCACGTCTCGGCGCCGTCCTTCGAGACCGTGTACCAGATCGGTCGGTCCTTCTTGCGCATCGACGAGAAGACGACGTGCAACCAACCCTTCTTGTCCATCGCGATGCTCGGGTACAAGTAGCTGACGGGCACCGGCATGCTCGTGACCTGATGCGAGGTCCAGGTGAGACCGGCGTCGTGGGATGCAGCGACCCACAGTGTCTCGGGGCCCTGGTCGTCGAGGCTTCCAAGAGCTGGACCCTGCCTGCGGCTGTAGACGAGGTAGAGGTCTTGCTGATCGGGCGACACCTGAAAGTTGCCCTGCCACGTGAACGCGCCGTCCGGCCCTGCGTCCGCGACGGGGACCGCAGGCGTGAAGGTGTTGCCGGAGTCGGGCGAACGGATGTACCAGATCGCGGACGGCATGCAGCACTGAAGGTCTTGGTAAGTGACGTGCAGGGTTCCCTTCGGCCCACCGACGAGCCACGGTCGATCAACGATCAGACCCGTAGTCGAGATGCCCGTGCCCTGCCACGTCTCGCCTCCGTCCTGGCTGTGGCCGATCGAGAGGTCTCCGAGCCAGGTGTCGGCTGAATACATCGTGCCGCCCTGATCGAACTCGACATCGCAGTCGCCGCCTTCGAACGTGTAGTTGCGGGTGTCGGTGGCATCGCCCTCGACCTTCTCGTGCTCCCAGTGACTACCCCCGTCGTGACTGATGTGGAAGTAGGACTGCTTGTTCGAAGTGTTGGGGACCCCCGAAGGTGAGCAGATGATCTGTAGGTTCGGGTCCTTGGGGCTGAGAGCGATGCTGGTCTCGCGGTGCGCTTCGTCGCGGTGAACCAGCACGGGCGCTTTCCATCCCTTGGCCGGCTTGAACTTCGGGGGTTCGATAGGGATCTGTCCGAACGAGGGGAGCGCGACCGTGCTCAAGATAGCGGCGACCGCGAGCCCTACAGACTTGCGGCGAAGCATCTTCATCCCCGTGACCCCCTGGCGGTGGTTTCCTCCGCCCATGGTTCGGCGTGGGGAGGCGGAATCCTCCGACCCGGGGACGCCTAGCGGGCCCTAGAGCCCGGCTTGCTAGGCCCTATTGAGGGAATTTGGCGAGACCGTTGCTGGGCGCGAGGTCGATCCGGTAGTTGGTCTGGTTCGCTATCTGTGAGAACCAGTTGGACGCCGCGTACCACTCGAACGCCCGAGGACCGTCGATGTAATCCCACGGAACCGTCATCTCGATCGTGTTGCCGTCGGCGAAGAAGGTGCCGGGGAACCCGCTGTTGCCGTCGTCCTTGCCGCCCGCATACGCGGCCCACCCCTCTTGGGTGCATTGAGCTCCGAACGAGTAACCCTCGTTCTCGCGTGTGCCGGTGATCCCGAATGCAACGATCATGTGCGTCTTGTCGTCCGGCATCGTTTGCGGGATCGAACCGTCGAGGGTGAGAGTCATCCGGAAGTCCTCGCCGAGCCCGACGATGGAAGCCTTCGTTATCTCGGCGTATTGCGGCGTGAGCCCGCTCTTCTTGGAGTCGTCGTTCGGATCGTCAACGACAGAGGTGCGGCGGGCGAACGCCGGGTTCACCTCGCTGTCGGTTGTGGTTGACGGAGGTTGACCGGCGGCTTTGGAGCTGGTGCCTTCGGATGTATCGCCACCCTTGCCCTGGGATTCCGCCTGTTCTCCAACCTTGGCGGCCTTCTTCAACACCTTTTTGGATGATCCCGGCTTGCCATCCTTGGCTCCCTGGCTATCACCCAAGCGGGTTCGGTCTCCAGCTTGGTCCGGCACGTCGCCGCTCGAACATGCAGACGTCAGGAGCGCGACCAGAGCAAGCGCTGCCATCCCCATCTTCTTGTTCACAGCCCACGTCCCCCTCGGATGATCCGGTAGCCCAGGATCGCTGCAGCCAGGGCTAGCACGATCGCAAGACCTGCCCCGATGGTTTGTATCGGGTCCGCGGGCGGTGCTCTGAAATGCGGGCTCGGCGAGGGCAGCGATGTCTGCGCGATCGGGATCATGTCGGTCACGAAGCCCGCCCGGAATCGGGGAACGGGAAGCCGGTCCAAGAGTCTGTTTCGGCGGGCGGATCCGCCAGGCCCGCGCTGGATAACAGTGACAGGAATGACCGGACGATCCGGGCAGTGACACCCCAGATGACGTTGTCGCGCCACACCCAGGCCTCGGTGGGGTACGTCTTGTCCAGGTGTGAGAAACCCGCTTCGGAACGGATCTCATCGTTCAGCTCCGCCACCGGGACGTGCAGGATCGCCGCCACCTCGGCCGGGTTCGGCTCGAGCACGGGCACGGGCTCCAACCAGCCGACCACCGGCGTCACGACGAATCCGCTGACGAAGGTAGGGAACGCGTCGAGCTGCCCGAGCACCTCAACGCCGGCAGGATCGAGACCTATCTCTTCCTGCGTCTCGCGCAGCGCAGTCTCGATGGGAGATCGATCCGTGGGATCGGTCGAGCCCCCTGGGAACGAGATCTGTCCTTTGTGGCTCGGCAAGGTGTCCGTTCGGATCGTGAAGATGAGGGTTGGCTCGGGTGACGAGACGATCGGGATGAGCACCGAAGCGTCACGCGCTCCCTCCTGAGAGAACCGCTGCGGCGCTCGCTCGGACAGGGTTTTTCTGAGTGTGTCTCGGAATTCCTCGTTCATCACAATCATCTTAGGCTGGGGCAAATCGTAGGCATGAGGAGGCGTTCGTGGGCGAGTTCGTGAATCTCGAAGTTTCGCCATCAGGCGTAGGCACGATCCGCCTTGACCGACCCAAGCTCAATCCGTTGAACGAACAGGTCGCTCGAGAGATCGGTGAGACGGTAGATGAGGTGCGGGGTCGCGATGACGTTAGAGCAGTCGTGCTGTGGGGCGGCGATCGCGTCTTCGCAGCCGGCGCCGACATCAAGGAGATGGGCGAGCGCGACGCGGTAACGATGTTCCGCTACATCGGCGGATTCCAAGACGTCTTCAACCGCTTAGAGAATCTCCCCCAGATCACGATCGCGGCGGTCAATGGATATGCGCTTGGTGGCGGCTGCGAGCTCGCGCTCGCCTGCGACATGCGCATCTGTGCAACCGACTCGCAGCTTGGACAACCCGAGATCCTGCTCGGCGTGATCCCGGGGGCCGGTGGCACCCAGCGGCTCCCTCGCCTGATCGGGGCAGGCCGGGCCAAGGAATTGATCTACACGGGCCGTTTCGTGCCCGCCGCGGAGGCCCTGCAGATCGGGCTCGTCAACGAGGTCGTGGCACCCGACCAGGTCTACCCCCGAGCACTCGAGATCGCAGAGAAGTTCGCGACTGGTCCTTCGGTCGCGCTCATGGCTGCCAAGCAGGTGATCCAGTCAGGGATCGACATCGATAAGGCGACGGGCATATTGCTCGAGCGGCAAGCGTTCGCGTCGTTGTTCGCCAGCGAGGATCAGAAGATTGGGATGGAGTCATTCATCGAGAGCGGCCCGGGCAAAGCGAAGTTCGTGGGTCGGTAGGAGGACGATGTGTCGAACAGTTTGAAGATCGGATGGTTGACGGTCGATTCCAAGGACCCCAAGAAGTTAGGGGAGTGGTGGAAAGAGGCGCTTGATCTCACGGTCGTGTTCGAAGACGACGATGAGTTCGCGGTTTCGGGTCGGGGTCGCATGGACTCGTCGTGGAACATCCTCTTCTACCGGGCTCCCGACGACAAGAAGGTCAAAAATCGTCTGCACTTGGACCTCATCCCCGACACCGACAAGGAAGCAGAAGCGAAGCGCTTGGAGGCGATGGGTGCCACTCGCGCCGACATCGGTCAGAAAGATGTCAGTTGGATCGTGATGGCCGATCCGGAAGGCAACGAATTCTGCATCCTGAGCCCCCGAGACGACGTCCCAGAATAGGGAGAGCCATGGCTAGCAGCGTGCACTCGATCGTGATCGATGCAGCCGACCCGAACAAGCTCGCTACGTTCTGGGAACAAGTGTTGGACTACGACCGAACATACTAATCCGATGAACATGGATACGAAGTAGTCATCAGCCCCAAGGATGGCAAGGGCAACGACATCCTCTTCGGCCGGTCGGAGGACGAGAAGAACGGTAAGAACCGGATCCACTTAGACCTGAAGCCAACCGATCAGACCGCAGAGGTCGAGAGGGTCCTTGCACTCGGCGCAACGAGGACAGACATCGGCCAGAAAGACACCCCATGGGTGGTGCTTGCAGACCCAGAAGGCAACGAGTTCTGCATACTCAGCCCCCGCAACGACGCCCCCGGCTAGGAACGACGCGTCACCGCCAGAATTCGAAGAGCTCCTCAGCACGGGCTTTGCCTTGGGAGTAACCAGCTCGAGCGGCGGGGGGACGCAGCGAGAGGTCCATCGCATTGCCGCCGAACATGTGCTCGGAGTTGCTATCCGGAAAGATCGTTTCGACTTTGCTGCCGCACGCTCGTAGTTCGTCGATCTGTGTTGCGAGATGCATGCCCCACTCCACCGGAGTCCGTGATCTGCCGCCGAAGGGTGACAGCACCAGCACGCGTGCATATCCGGTTGCCAGATCGGCATTCTCTGCGTTGGATCGGTAGCCGCCGTCGATGTATCGGCCGCTGCCGATCCTGAAGGCGAAGCCACCGGCGCAGCTGGCCGCCACGGCGTCCACCAGCTCCACCCCACTGTGGCGGTCGAACAAAACCGGTTCACCGGTTAGGGCATCGACCGCTGTGATGAGCACCCTTCGTTGCGGCCAGTGTTGAATGGGCAGCCGCGCGGCCACGGTAGCGCGCCACTGTGTTTGCCTGGGATCGTCGGACGCCGCATCCATATCGAGCGCCGCGCCCATCCTGCGACGCATGTCAGCCGCATCCTCAGCGGAGGCGATGATCTTGCTCGTTCTCTCCATGTGGTGCGCTGTCGTCCTGATCGGAACGCGTTCAGACCGGTCCGATCCGACCGGGCCCGTCTGCTGCTGGGGGGCAGCGGCAAGGATGGCGGCAAGCAGTTCGGTCGGAGTCGCTCCCGCTATCTGGGCCGCAGTGGTCGAGCCCGCTGACGTCCCGATGGTCTGGTCGGCTGTGGTCACGTCCAGCCCGGCATCGAACAGACCGGCGATGACGCCGATCAGCCACGCGTTGCCTGTTGATCCGCCGCCCCCGAGGACCAACGCTCGCTCACCCGCGGCCGGCCCGCCTTGTGGTCTTCATGAGTATTGCCCTTTCGCGCAGTGCCTAGCGCGCATCATTAAACATGTATCGACCCCAGCAGGGCCGGGGCATACGCGTCCTGCTTCTCTTCGAGTCAGGTCCACGCGATAGTCCTCGCATGCCGAAGGCACCTAGGGACGCTCCACCGATCACCTGGGAGCAGACGCGCGCGTTCCGATTGCAGCGCCAGCGCCTTTCCGATCCGCTCGGCCCCCGATCGTTCCTGAAGGTCGCCCGCGAGCTCGGCGGTGTGCAGGCCCAAGTCGCGTCCGCAGGCGAGCTGCAGATCGCGGTGCGCGCTTCTGGCTTGAAGCAGGGCGTGATCGCCAACGCTCTTACGAAGGACCGGACCTTGGTGAAGACGTGGATGATGCGCGGCACGATCCATTACCTTGCGGCCGAGGACCTCGCGATCTGGTCGTCGGCGTCGGCGACTGCTCCGTTGTGGAACATGGGTTACTGGCAGCGCGAGTTCGGCGTCGGGGAGAAGGACATCCAAGCGGCAGCCAACGCGGTCGAGGATGTGCTATCTGACGAGCCCATGACACGCGCCGAGATAGCAGATGCGATCTACGCCAAGGTGAAGAACAAAGGTTTGGACGAGCTTGTGCGTGCAGGTTGGGGCTCTTTCCTGAAGATCATCGCTAGACAGGGGCAGCTGTGCTTCGGACCGCCCGTGGGTCGGAACGTAACGTTCGTGCGCCCGTCGGATTGGGTTAGCGACTGGAGGAAGATCAGTACAGAGGATGCACTCAAGGAGGTGTTCCTTCGCTATCTCGGTACGCATGGACCTGCTACCCGTGAGGAGTTCGCTCGGTGGTGGGGATTCGCGCCGGCGCGCGCGAACCCGGTGATCGGGAGCGCTGATCGAGAGGTAGAAGTGCTCGACCGCGAGGGCCAGGCCGCCTATGTCCTAAAGAAGGATCTGAAGGCGCTGCAGTCGGCGGTCGAGGACGATGACCTAAGGCTCCTAGGGATGTTCGATGCTTATGTTCTCGCCGGACTTCCGCATGATCAGATCGTTCCCAAGCGGCATAAAGACAAGGTGTACACGACCGGTGCCTGGGTGCAGCGCACTGTTTTGCGCGGCGGTCGCGTCGTCGGCGTCTGGAGACCGGAGAAGAAGACGGGTTACGACATCATCTTGTTCGATAGCTCGGTGACCAGAAAGCACGTGCTGGAGCTGATCGAGGAGTTCCCCGTTGCTTCTGCCAGCGACACCGAAGCTGTCGGCTAGCGTCCATCCATGCCCGGCCCCCAGGTTCACCGCATCGTGATGCCCACGCCGTACGGGGTTGGGCCGGTCAACGCCTACCTGGTCGATGGGGATCCGCTAACCCTCGTCGACGCGGGGTTCCAAACCGACGAGTCGAAGCAAGCGTTCATCGATCAACTCGCCGCTACCGGTCATCAGCCGTCCGACATCCGGCGTGTGTTGGTAACGCATGGCCATCCCGATCATTACGGGCTGGTGCCGTGGCTCCAGGAGA
>JAXDJQ010000044.1:0-2840 GCA_034667565.1 Actinomycetota bacterium | reverse complement strand
CCGCAGGACTTCCACCACAAGGCGGCGCTGTGGTGGGGTCTGCTCGGCTTATTCCTCCTCAACATAGGTCGGGCGATCAAACATAAGGATCACGGTTTGGTGACCGGGATGATCGTCGGAGCGATCGAGCAGGCACGGGGAAAGGGTCTGATCGATCCGGCCAAGGAGAAGGACGACAAACAACTGCGCGGTTCCCGCGGCGTCTCGACATGACGCGCGCCGAAGAGCTGGGTGCGAAAACGCGGGACTACTGGTGGACGGTTCTCTTCGTCGACCCGATCGCTCTTCCCCTAGCGGCGTTCCTGGGACGCAAGCGATGGGTGACGGCGGATCAGGTGACGTGGCTATCGTTCTTCATCGGGGTCCCGATGGGGCTCTGCTACGCAACGGGGGAGCGATGGGGTCTGATCGTCGGTGGCCTGCTCTGGTATCTCGCGTTCCTCACCGACTGCATCGACGGCAAGCTCGCTCGGGCGATGGGCACCTCGAGCCCCAAGGGGAAGATCCTGGACGAGATCGCCGATGGGGGTCGCAGGCTGAGTGGGGCCCTCGGGCTGACGATCTACCTCTACAAGGTCGAGGACGGGAACGTGTTCCTGCTCGCCGCCGCATACGGCTTACTCGCCTTCTACTTCGGGCAGATCTCGGGCGGCACGCGTCCCGATCCGGTGACGAAGGTCGGCAGCGGTTGGTCCGCGTGGTTGGCGCGCCATCGCTTGCTACCAACACCGGGCGCCCCCGACATAGCCGCGATCGTGTTCCTGCTCGGACCCGTTACCGGCCTGGTCGTACCGGCCCTGGCGCTGGGAGATGCTGCGTTCACCGTCGGTATCCTCGCCGTCATGTGGAGGATGACCAGAAGGTGACGCGCGTTCTGTTGCTGGGCCTCGACGGGGTCGGATTCCCGATGCTGGAGCCGGCTTTCGCCGACGGCCATATGCCGCACCTCAAGGCATTGCTCGACCGCAGCGCCAGCGGTGTCCTCACGTCGACCATCCCGCCCTACACACCACCCGGGTGGACATCGATCTTCACCGGGGTGAACCCGGGGAAACACGGCATCTTCGGCTTCACTCTTGGCAACGCTCAGCGCAATGAGGGTCTCGTCCGCCTCGACAAAGTGAAGGCACCCGCGATCTGGAACGCGGCGAACGCTGACGGTAAGAGGGTGGGATTGTTCAACATCCCGATGACGTTCCCGCCTCCACCGGTAGACGGGTGGGCGGTGTCGGGGATGCTCACGCCCGAGAGCGGGGGAGCAACGCCGGAGGGCTTCACGTACCCCGAGTCACTTGCCGGGGAGATCGCAGGCATCGTCGGCGACTATGAGATCGATATCAGGGTCGACTACGACCAGGACTGGCGCAACACCGAGATCATCGAACGCCTATCTCGGAACCTCGCCATCAAGCGCAAGGCTTTGCATCACCTGCTCGAGACCGACGGCGACCTGCCGATCCTGTTCGGCGTGCTCGAAGCCCCCGATCGATTGATGCACGTTCACTACAAGTACATCGACCCAACCCACGAACACTTCGCGCGACCTGAAGCACGTGCGATACGTGAACGAGCCTGGACCTTCTTCGACGAGATGGACGACGTCATCGGCGACATGCTGGCGTGGGCGGGATCGGATGCATTCGTGCTCACGATGTCCGACCACGGATTCCAGGGCAAAGACAAGGGCGTCAACATGAACCTCGCGCTCAAGGAATGGGGGATGTTGTCGCTGAAGGGTGCAGGAGCGATGGCTCAATCGCGAAGCCTCCGCAAGGTCGGGCGCAAGGTGAAGGGCGTCCTGCCGAAGTCCATCCGACGGCGGGCGAAAGCTTCGGCGCACGGCTCCATCGACTGGACGAAGACGAAAGCATTCTCGGCCCCCATCCCCCAGCAGGGGATCTACATCAATCTCGAAGGCCGGGAGCCGAACGGGATCGTGCCCGAGTCTCAGTACGGATCGGTCCGCGACGAGATCATCGAGCGGTTCGGTGCGTTGATCGATCCCGACGACAACCAGCCGATCCTCGACCACATCTACAAGCGTGAAGATGCGGTCCACGGTCCGCAGGCCAAGTGGGCACCGGATCTCTTCCCGGTGTGTCGCCACTATTCCTACGAGCTCTCCGACGGCCTGTTCTCACCTCACGTCCTGACCGACTATCGGGATCTGCCGCGGGGCTTCCACCACATGGACGGCATCTTCGGCCTCGCCGGTCCGGGGATCGTCGCCGCGGACGGGCTCCAGGCGAGCCTCTACGACATCGCGCCGACGGCTCTCCACCTTGCCGGGTGCCCCTTGCCGGACATGGATGGCAAGGTGCTCAGCGATCTGTTGCCGGCCGACCTCGCGGCTCGTACTCCTGGGGTAGCGGGACCGCTGCCGAATGCGGGAGAGGGCGCAGAAGCGAAGCCATACTCGGCCGAGGAAGAGGCGCAGATCGAGGAGTCCCTGAGGAACCTCGGCTACCTGTAACCGGACCCTGTAACCAGGCGAGGAGGTGGGCGTCTCACCCCTCGGTCGAAAGACGACCCATCCGAGGTATCCGCATGGTTCGAATCCTTTGGCGGTATATGTCAGGACGGTAATCGGTGGTCGAGAAAGGAGAACGGATATGGCTACACGGGCAAATGCCAAATCTCCGGCACAGACGTTCGCACTTGCATTCGGGGTCGTCTATCTACTCGTTGGGATCCTTGGATTCATTCTGGCTCCGGATGAAGGCGACAAGCTCTTCGGGATATTCCAGGTCAACCTGATCCACAACGTCATCCACCTCGTAGTGGGCGCACTCTTTCTAGCCGGGTCGAGCAGCCACGAGAGAGCCAAGCAGGTGAACCTT
>JAXDJQ010000043.1:0-7313 GCA_034667565.1 Actinomycetota bacterium | reverse complement strand
CGCGAGCAGACCCGCTTTGAGCGCCTTCTCGGTGATCTTCTGGATATCCAGATCGACGGAGAGCTTCAGATCCTGCCCGGGGACCTCCTCTTGCTGGCGGTTCGAGGCCACCGGGTCTCCGTTCGAGTTCACGATGACCTTGTCGATCTGCGGACGTCCGCGCAGGTAGCGGTCGTAGAAATACTCGACCCCCTCCTTCCCGATGAGGTCACCGGGACCGTAGGAAGGTCGCACGTCCTTGAAGTGCTCCGACTTCAGCTCGTCGGGCGAGATCTCACCTACATAGCCGAGGATGTGGGCCGCTAGGTCCTTGTGCGGGTAATAGCGGATCGGCAGGACCTCGGTGTCTACTCCGGGGAAGTCCTCCGAGTGGGCGGCCATGTAGACGTCGTCCTTCTCGGTCACGTCGTTGGCAACGGCAACCGGCTTGTATGGAGAAACCGTCGCGTCGTTGAACCGTTGTCTGAGATCTTCGATCGGAACATCGAGCAACCGGGAGAGTCGCTTGAAGATCATCTTCTGCTCGCGGGGAGTGTCTATCACCTGTTTGTCGATGGTCACGGAGTTAGAACCTCTGTTCCTTACGAGGATCCGTCCCTCCCGATCGAGTATCCGTCCCCGAGAAGGTTCCGAGTACACGAAGCGCACCCGGTTCTCTTGTGCGTACTTGTCGTACTGCTCAGACGCGAGCACCTGCAGGAACCAGAGTCGTGAGAACAAAGCGACGAAGGATGCGACGACCAAGACTCCCATCACGGCGAGTCGCAACTTGAGACGATCGATACCCGCGGTCGTTTGTCCGCCGTAACTACTCACCAGCGATACACCCTTTCAGGACGGAAACGGTCCGCAACCTTTCGCACCAGAGGAAACACAAGCGGCGTGAGCAGCGTGTTGTAGAGCACAACGAGTCCGATGACCTTCGCGGTGAACGTGATGCTGACCCACTCCTGCCCCAACATGATGGCCAGGGTTGCATAGGTTGCTTCCACGACTGCCGTCGCGGCCGCGACCGTCAGCACCGGCGTCCATACAGACTCCGACGGCGAGTACTCGTTCAACTGTCCCGCGAGGAATCCGACCAGCGTGTACACCAGCGCGTACAACCCGATGATGGAACCCTCGGGCAGTTGCAGGTCCTGGAGGAGCCCCGCGAAGAACCCACACACCAAGCCGACCCGGCTCCCGTCGGTGAATGCCAGGCACATGACGACAACCAGGACGAGCTGCGGGATCACCCCAAGGATCGTGGCGTAGGAGAGGACCGTCGACTGGACCGCCGCAGCCACGATCACCAGAGCACCGATGGCCGAGATCCGGCTGAGGCCCAGATCGCCCAGGATGTTGGGGGCCCGGGGTTCCTTGGCTGCAGAGCTCATCGAGCCTCACGCTCCCCCGTCGACCCAGCGTCGAGGAGCACCCTGACGTAGTCGAGAGCCGTGAAATCGACCCACGGTGCCACGACGATCTGTTGGTCGGGGCGTCGGATATCGCCCGCTATCTGGTCGACCAGACCGATGGGGATCCCGGGTGGGAAGACGCCATCCTGGCCCGACGTGATCACCTCGTCTGCTTCGAAGACGTCCGAGTTGGACCCGATCAGCTCCAGGGACAGGCCTTGGTCCTCGCCGTTACCTTGGATCTTGCCGGTGTCCCGGCGGTCTTCTATACGCGCTCCGGCCGCCGCTTTCGGGTCGATGAGCAACAAGACAACAGCGTCACTCTTGGTGACACTGATTATCTTTCCGACGAGCCCATCGGAATTCACGACCGGCATGTCCTTGCGGATCCCATCTTCGGAACCCTTGTCGATCAAACGTGCCCATCGATAGTTCGATGGAGAAACCGCGTAGACGCGCGCGTTGACGAACTCCCCCGCGGTGTACGGCGCATCGAGATCGAGAAGCTCCATCGCCGACGACAATTCATGCTTCAGTGCTTCTGCTTCCCGCACTTGCTGCTGCATCGCCTCGAGCTCTGCCTTCAACTTGCTGTTGTTGGAGCGAAGGCTGCCCAACTCACCGATGGATGCGAAGAAGTTCCCAACTGGGCGGAACACGGTCGTGAGACCGCGCTGGATCGGTGCCACGACTGCTACCGAGATCTCTTTCGCTCGAGCAAGTGGACCACCTTCGCCCTGCCTGAAGTCCAGGGTGATGATGAGTATGGATAGGGCGATGAACGCGAGCAGGAGAAAGCGGCCTCGCCCATTGCGGCGATACATGCGATATCAAACCTTCTGTACAGCGAAATTTGGGGGCGCAATGCACCCGGCAACACGAGGATAGCCCACCCCCACCTAGATGCCCCGCCTGCGGGGCGATCAGCGGGGCTAGCGGCGGGTAGAGCTGATCAGCACCCGCTTGAGGGCCTCGAACTCCTCGAGGCACTTGCCGGAGCCGATCGCGACCGAGAACAAGGGGTCTTCGGCGATGTGGATAGCCATCCCCGTCTCGTGTTTCAGACGCTCGTCGAGTCCTTTCAGGAGGGATCCCCCACCCGCGAGCACGATGCCCTTGTCCATGATGTCGGCGGCGAGCTCGGGGGGAGTCTTGTCCAACGTGTTCTTGACCGCGTCCACGATGGAGTTGACGGGTTCCTCGATCGCGCGCCGGATCTCCTCGGCTGCGACCACTATCGTTTTAGGGAGACCGGTAACGAGGTCACGGCCGCGGATCTCTGCAGACTGCTCGTCCGGCATCGGGAACGCCGAAGCGATCGCCATCTTGATCTCTTCCGCGGTCCGCTCACCGAGCATGAGCGAGTATTCCTTCTTGATGTAGTTGATGATCGATTCGTCGAGCTCATCGCCACCGATGCGGATCGATTGACTCGTCACGATGCCACCGAGAGAGACGACGGCGACCTCCGTGGTACCACCACCGATGTCCACGATCATGTTGCCGGTCGGTTCATGAACCGGGAGCCCGGCCCCGATGGCAGCTGCCATCGGCTCTTCGATGATGAACGCGCTCCGAGCACCGGCGGAGATCGTGGCTTCCTCCACCGCTCGCTGTTCGACCCCGGTGATACCCGAAGGAACGCAGACGACCACCCGAGGCTTGGCCAGCCAGGAGCGCTTGTGGACCTTCTGGATGAAGTAGCGCAGCATCTTCTCGGTCACATCGAAATCGGCTATGACTCCGTCCTTCAGAGGACGGATCGCCACGATGTGAGCGGGTGTGCGCCCGATCATCCGCTTCGCTTCAGACCCAACGGCGAGGATCGCGCCGGTCTTCGTGTTGATAGCGACCACGGAAGGCTCGTTCAGAACGATGCCGCGGCCGCGAACATAGACGAGCGTGTTCGCGGTACCTAGGTCGACCGCCATGTCGCGGCCGATAAAAGAGAAGAAGTTATCCATCTGATGAGACTCCTAAAGTGCTTCTTGTGATTTTTGTTTAGGAGCCAGATTAACCGAAGAAGAGTCCTATCTCTCTTTCGGCTGACACAAGTGAGTCCGATCCGTGCACGACGTTGTTCGACAGACTCTCAGCTAGGTCGGCTCGGATCGTGCCGGGATCGGCGTTAGCGGGGTCGGTCGCACCCATCAATTCCCTCATGCCCGCGACTACATCGTCACCGCTGACAACCATCGCGACGACCGGACCGGAAGTGATGAATGAGGTGAGCTCGCCGAAGAAGGGCTTCTCCTTGTGTTCCGCGTAATGGCGCTCGGCCAAGTCTTGGTCGATCGTGAACATCTTCATCTCCCGGACCTCGTAGCCCTTGTCCTCGATCCGTTTCACGACCTCGCCGATCAGGTGACGGCGAACGCCGTCCGGCTTGACCATGATGAAGGTCTTTTGCTCTGCCATGCCTTTACCTCTTTCCCATATCGGTTTTCTTCTCTGCATGTGACGGTAGCAGCACGTCCCGAGCTTCTCCCACGACGTAGTGGGAACCAGTTACGCAGATGAGATCAGCCTCCCCTGCCAACTCGCGCGCGCGATCCAGAGCGTCGCGAACGTCGGCTTGCGCTTCCGCCTCGATGCCGAACGCTCGCGTGACTTCGGCTAGCTGCTCCGCGGGAACGGACCGAGAGCTACGCGCCTCGCAGGTTATGACGGTGCCCTCGACGCGCGATATCTCGGACATGATCCCTTCGTGATCCTTGTCGGCCAGCACACCGACCACGAAGATCGCGCGCTCGAACGCGAAGGCTTCGACCAAGCTAGAGATCATCGCCGACATGCCCGCGGGGTTGTGTGCAACGTCAAGCACGATCGGCACGACCGACCCCTCGAAATGCGAACTCTCCAGTCGACCGCGCGTGGTGACCGTGGAGAGTCCTTCCGCAACGACATCGGCTGCGATGGCCCGAGCGGGGATGAACCTGGTGACCGCTTCGAGAGCGGTGGCAGCATTGACCCCCTGATGAGCTCCGTGGAGCGGTAGGAACAGGCCCTCATACGTGGCGGCACTAGACCGTAGCGATAGGTAGCGCCCACCGAAGGCGACCCGGTTCTCGATGACGTCGAAATCTCGCCCTATCCGGGCGATCTGAGGGGCCTGGGCGGCCAGCACCTGGAGCACGTCGGGGACCCGCTCGGCCGTGACAAGGGTTGCGCCCCCCTTCACGATCCCGACCTTCTCGGCCGCTATCTCCAGCGTCGTGGCTCCCAGCATCTGGGTGTGATCCAGGTTGACGTTCGTGACCACGGGCACGGACTCGAGGATGACGTTCGTGGCGTCCCAGCGTCCGCCGAGCCCAACCTCGACGACCATCGCATCGACCGGTGTCTCGGCCGCCATCAAGAAGAACATCCCGGTGAGGAGCTCGAAGTAGGAGATCGGCTCCCCCAACTTTGCTTCCACCGTCTCGACGAATGGCTTGATGTGATCGAAGAGCTCACCGAACGCCGCGGGAGCGATCGGTTCGCCATTGATAGCGAGCCTCTCGCGCGGTGACTGGAGGTGTGGTGACGTGTAAGTGCCTACCGACAGTCCAGCAGCAGTAAGCAACGACGTCGCGATCCGCGCCGTGGAAGACTTTCCGTTCGTTCCAGTGATGTGGATCGCGGGGACCGCACGTTCCGGGTTGTTCAAGAGATCGCACAGTGCTTCCATCCGCTGGGTCGACGGCGCCAGCTTCTTCATCGAGTCGACACCGAGCGCGTCTAGATAAGCGAGTGCTTCTGGGTAGCCCATGGTCAGACCTTTACTTCCGGTTCGCCCAACTCGACGTATGCCTCGGGCGCTTCAGCTTTTTCGTCCGCCACCGTCTCGTGTGCAAGGACATTGGCCGTCGCGAGAAGATCATCGGAGGCGGACCCGAACAATGTCAGGTCCCGCGCGGAAGCTTTAACGATCAGTCGATCGACCGGGGTCTTGATCGACACCTTCGCGTCTGACTTCGCCTTGCGGATCTGGGTCAGGAGCGAGACCGCAACATCGAACGCGCCAGTGTCCGCCGTCTCGGGTAGGTCATCTGCTTTCGGCCACGACGAAACGTGGATGGAGGTAGATCGCTCCATGGTGCTCCACACCTCTTCTGTGACGAAAGGAACGAAGGGTGCGAACAATCGGAGGATCACATCGAGAGCCGACCGCAAGGTGCCAAGCGCCGATGGGTCCTGGTTGTAGGCCCGCGTCTTCACCAGCTCGAGGTAGTTGTCACAGAAGTCGGTCCAGAACCACGCCTCGGTGGCCGACAAGGCACCGGCGTGATCCCATGCCTCCCACCGATCGGTAACGTCTTGGACGAGCGCCCGCAACCGAGCGTTCAGGGCCATGTCGATCGGGTGGGTCGGCTCGCCCGACGGACCCTCGAAGCCAAGAACCAAACGTGCCGCATTGCGGATCTTCGTGACGAGGCGTTTCCCCTCTTTGAAAACGTTGGGATCAGGCGTTGCATCGGAACCCAAACGAGCGGATGCCGACCAGTAGCGGACGGAGTCTGATCCGAACTCGTCCAAGGGATCGGTCGGCAAAACGACATTCCCCTTGGATTTCGACATCTTCTTGCGGTCGTGGTCCAACACCCACCCAGAGATGGCAACGTGCCACCACGGAACAGACCCATCCTCGAGGTAAGAACGAGTGATCGTCGTGAAGGCCCAGGTTCGGATGATCTCGTGGCCTTGGGGCCGAAGGTCGGTTGGATAAAGGCCGGCCAATTTGTCCGCGTCGTCCTGCCAACCGGTGGGGATCAAGGGCGTCAATGAAGAGGTCGCCCACGTGTCGAACACGTCCGGGTCCCCCATGAAACCCCCGGCCCTCCCCCGTTGATCCTCCGTGAAACCCGGAGGCGGCTCGGCGGCCGGGTCAACAGGCAGGTTCTCCTTGGCGGGCAGGATCAGGTCGTCATAGTCCACCGATCCGTCTGGCTTCACTCGGTACCAGACGGGGATCGGCACACCGAAGTAGCGCTGTCGGGAAACGCACCAATCCTGATTGAGACCCTCGACCCAGTTCTCGTACCGCGCGCGGAACATGTCCGGGTGCCATTGGATCTTGCGACCCTGCTCGATCAGGGCTTCCTTCTTATCCATCACCTTGATGAACCATTGCCGGGAAACGACGAATTCGAGCGGCCGCTCTCCCTTCTCGAAGAATTTGACGGGACGACGGACGTTCTGGGGGTCTCCCACCAGTGCTCCCGCGTCACCTAGCTGAGCGACGATCTCCTTACGAGCTTGGCTGATGCTGAGTCCAGCGAGTTTGTCGTGATGCTTCTTGGCTTCATCGGGATCATTGCTGTTCCACGGGGCTTCGCCCCACGGTGCTGGGACGATGCGACCTGCGCGATCGATCACCTCGCGAGCGGGAACGCCAAGCTGACGCCACCACTCGATGTCGGCCGCATCACCGAACGTGCACACCATCAAGATGCCGGTTCCCTTCTCCGGGTCGGCTCCCTCGTCGGCGATGACGGGAACGGGCGCGCGGAACAATGGAGTGACCGCCATGCCCCCGATCAATCCGCTGTATCGGGTGTCCTCCGGATGTGCCACGAGAGCGATACACGCCGGGAGCAGCTCGGGACGCGTCGTTGCGATGACGACACCGTCGCCTCCCTGGACATCGAAGCGGATCTTGTAGAAGGCACCGTCTTTCTCGCGATCTTCGACCTCGGCCTGTGCGACGGCGGACTGGAAGTCGATGTCCCACATGGTTGGGGCCTCCCGGAGTTCCGCCTCGCCTTTCTCGACGAGCTTGAGGAACGACAGTTGGCTAACGAAACGCGATCGTTCGTCGATCGTTGCGTATGTCTGCGACCAGTCGATCGAGAGACCCAGTCGTTGCCACAGGTCCTTGAACGACTTCTCGTCCTCGGTGACGACCCGGTCGCATAGCTCGATGAAGTTCCG
>JAXDJQ010000042.1:0-2608 GCA_034667565.1 Actinomycetota bacterium | reverse complement strand
GCGCTGCCGCTTCGGTGACCCGGACGAGCTCCATGGCCAGGTTCCGGTCGGGAGCGCCCCCGTTTCCGGCCGACTCCGGCATCGTTGCCTCCTGTCGTGAACTCCTGAGGGTTGGGGGCACAGGGTATCGGGAAACAATCCAGTCCATGCCCAGATTGAAGAGAGTCGACTGCTCGGGACCCGGCATCGATCGCCGGAAACAGGGCCGCGGCTTCGTTTACATAGATGGTGAGACCGGAGAGCGGGTCACCGAGGCCGAGGTTCTCACGCGCATCCGGGAGCTCGGCATCCCTCCGGCGTGGAGGGACGTGTGGGTCTGCCCCTATCCGATGGGACACATCCAAGCGACAGGTATCGATGCCGCGGGGCGGAAGCAGTACATCTATCACCAGAAGTGGCGGGAGCGAGAGGACCAGAAGAAGTTCGATCACATGCTCGACTTCGCACGCGCACTGCCGAAGATGCGGTGGATCTGGAGCGAACACCTGGCCCAGGATGGGATCCCGAAGGAGAAAGCACTTGGGTGCGCAGCGCGCCTCTTGGACCTCGGGTTCTTCAGGATCGGGACCGAGGGTTACGCGGAACAGAATCAGAGTTACGGGCTGGCAACGATCCGAAAGAGCCACGTTTCGCTCGACGCCGGCGTCATCACTTTCGACTACATCGCCAAGTCCGGAAAACGGCGGATCCAGAAGATCGTCGACACGAACGTGTACGAGATCGTCACTGAGCTCAAACGACGGCGTGGAGGTGGTCCCGAGCTGCTGGCCTACAAAGATGGCTCGCGTTGGATCGACGTGAAGTCTCAGGACATCAACGACTACTTGAAGTCACTGACAGGGGAGACTTTTACCGCCAAGGACTTCCGTACGTGGAACGCGACCGTCCTCGCTGCGGTCAGCCTGGTCCCGTTCGAGAAGGCCACGTCCAAGACGGGACGCAACCGCGCGATCTCTCAATCCGTGAAGGACGTGTCGCGCTACCTCGGGAATACCCCCGCCGTGTGTCGTGCCTCGTATATCGACCCGCGGGTGTTCGACAGGTTCCGGTCCGGGTGGACGATCGCGCCCGCCATGGACGCGCTCGGCGGCGAAGGGCCCACGGCCTTCGGGGAGCTCGAGACTCAGCAGGTCATCGAAGAAGCGGTCCTCGATCTCATCGAAGACCGCCGTGACTCCGACGCGTTGGAAAAGACCGCCTAGCGAAGCCGGTCCGCATTATTGGGGGCTGGTGCAGAAGGCGCAGCGCTTCGCCGTTGCAGGGATGCTGCTCACACACTCGGTACAGGTCTTCGTCGGCGAGTCAACTTCGGGCTCCGTCTTGAAGCGCTCCATCAACTTGTTGATCGGCCTAACCACGAAGTAGAAGATCGCCGCTGCGGTTGCAAGGAACACGATCAATGCCTGAACGAATGCGCCCCAAGTGAACGTGACGTCACCGATCGATGCCGTTCGGTCAGCGATATTCACGCCGCCGGTGATCACACCTAGAAGAGGGGTGATGAAGCTGGCGATGAACTGGCTGACCAACAAACCGAAGGCGGCCCCGATGACGATACCGACGGCGAGATCGACGACGTTCCCGCGCAGCACAAATGCTCTGAACTCTTTGAACATCCCCACCCCTTCCAAGTGCAAGGGCCCCCTTTACGGGGGCCCTTGATGACTTGTCTAGAAAGTAGCAGCTAGCAGTTCGGCGTGATGCAGAGAGGACGGGTCTTGCGGGTCTTGTCCGGCTCGACCAGCATCCTGGCTCCACCATCCTGCTTGATGAAGATCGGGTTCGAGATCGCCTTCGGCCCGCCGGTGGGGCTCTTCAACATCGTGTCGGCGGAAGCGATGATCAGGTTGCCATCGCGATCGAAGCTGATGGTGAAGAAGTCGCCTAGACGACGGTCGCCACCCTCGAAACTCGGGTTCGCGTTGCAGGTCGTTCCACTTAGGCAGATCTTTGCGTTGTGGATCGGTCGGCCTGAGGCGTTAGTCGTCGTGAACTGCGGCTCGATGAACTCCTTGGAACCGTCCGAACACGTAACGGTCTTTCCGTGCGCGTTCAGCGTGTAAGCGACCTTGATGAAGAACTTGTCGGTCTCGGGCTGGCGCTCGAACCACGCCACGGCGAGACGACCGTCGTCACCAGCGGTGAGCCACGGCCATAAGGCGTCGCGGCCCCCGTTCGGGATAACGATGGGGTCTGCCCACTTCTTCGTCTTGCGGTTGAAGTAGTTGACCGTGACCTCACCGTCGGACTTCTCGTCGCTCGAACCGTTGTAACCACCGGCGGCTGCGGAATAGGCCCACCCAGCACGGTCGGCCGCGATAGCGCCGAAGAACTGCGTGGACTTACCGAGCTTGCCGGGGTACTCCTCCCACGACACTCCCTGGTCCTTGCTGATCGAGATACCGGAACCGTTGGGACCGATCAGACCGGTCTTCGGGTTCAGCGGGTCAACGAGGATCTTCGAGTCGACGGGGAAGCTCGTGTTCTGAAGCGTGAACGTGAGACCACCATCGGTCGAGTGCCACAGCTGGTTGCCGGTGTTGACGTAGAGGTAGACCTCGTCGGGTCCTGCGCCGGTCAGCCACGGGCGGTCACCGGTCGCGGCGAC
>JAXDJQ010000041.1:0-4396 GCA_034667565.1 Actinomycetota bacterium | reverse complement strand
CGATGCGGCAGGCTCGTCGATCTGGATGTACTTCGCTCCAGCTTTCTCGAGGTCAAGTGCCTCGTCCCGGATGACCTTGGCAAGGGCCAGGGTGAAGTCACGACGGGTTGCGTAGTGCTCGTTGAACGACCAATCCATGATCGTGTACGGACCGGTCAGCATGCCCTTGACGGGTTTCTCGGTCAGGGACTGGGCGAACTTCCACCAGTCGACGGTCATCGGCTTGTCGCGCCCGATGGGGCCCATCGCGATCGGCTTGCGGTAGTAGCGGTTCCCGTAGGAGCGAACCAGCCCACCCATCTCGAGACCGGGGAGCTCCTCCGCGAAGTAGGCGACCATGTCACCGCGGTACTGCTCGCCGTCCACCACGAGGTCGGTGTCGATCGAGTCCTGGAACTCGATCCATTCGCGCGTGGCCTGCTCCTCGAGCTTGTGGAGCTCCTCACGCGAGATCTCCTTGCGTGCGTACTGGCTACGAGCCTTGGTTATGTAGTCGGGCTTCGGGAAGCTACCGACCGACGTCGTCCAGAGGCCGGGGCCGGTTAGATCGACATTCCCCATCTAGGCACCTACTTTCTTCGCTGCGGTTGCTAAGTGTTCGAGCTTCGCGTGAGCCTTCTCGCGGGGGAGGAACTCCATGCCGGACGACGGGGACACGCGCAGGCACTTCTCGCCCACGATGCTGCACAGTTCCTCGATCTCACGGACGAGAGCGTCGATGTCCTCGAGCTTGGTGTTGCGGGCATCGACGATGCCCGCTTGCAGCTTCTTCTCAGCGGGGAGCTCCTTGATGAGCTGGAGGTTCTCCGGTCCCGAGACGAGATCGAATCCGAAACCATCGACGCGGATCTCGAAGAGCTCGGGACCGAGTCGCTTGGCATCACCGAAGTAGGTGGCGAGGATCGTCTCGGACGACTTGAGCTCGTCGGTGATGAGGTAGATCGCTTCCTTCGCGAGCTCCAGATCCTCAGGTGCATTGAGCAGCGCGGGCTCATCGATCTGGATGACGGTCGCTCCCGCGGCCTCGAGCTCGAATGCCTCTTGCGCGATCACACGAGCGATCGCGAGCACGAAGTTCTCGTGATCGGCGTAGTGCTCGTCGATCGAGAGATGCGCAAACGTGACCGGGCCGGGGATCACTGCCTTGACCGGGTTCTTAGCAACCGACTGAGCGAACTTGAACGTGTCGACCGAAGACGGGCCGCCCCACTCGAGGGGGCCGGTGCAGATCGGCTTGCGGTAATAGACGTTGTTATCGAACCAACGCAGGAGGCCACCGATCTCGAATCCACGGATCTGGCGGGCGAACGGCGTGAGGATGTCATCCCACCTGCCATGTCCATCCGTGACGAGGTCGATCCCGGCGTCTTCCTGCTCCTTGATGACGGCAGTGACGAGATCGTCTTGCGCCTTCTTGAGGTCCTCGGGAGTGGCGTTGCCCTTCTCGATCGCGTGGTGCGTCTTCCGGACCGTGAACGCCTGGCCCTCCGCGGGTGGCTTCGGGTACGACCCGACCACCGTCGTCTCGATGCTCAACAGCTACCTCCTATGAAAAAAGCCTCCTCCGGGGGGAAGAGGCCGTTGGTTGGCTTCTCTGTCCACTCATCCAACCCGGGATTCGCACCTGCCGCCGAGGCGGTGGTTGCGGCGGGGTCACAGGCCCGGTGCCTAACCCGCTCTAGATGAGTGCCCCAACTATATAAGAAGCCACCGGTTGAGCCCTTGATGGCTGCTCGCGACGGAAAAGAAAGAGCCCGCCGAAGCGGGCTCTTGAAGCAGTTGGTGCGGGTTCTTAGAACTGAGCGGAATCGCCGCAGGCGCAGGAGCCCTTGGCGTTGGGGTTGTCGATCGTGAAACCGGACTGCTGCAGGCTGTCGACATAGTCGATCGTGGCGCCCCTCATGTATGGGGTGCTCATCTTGTCGACGCGGATCTCGACCCCCGAGAGATGCTCGACCGTGTCATCATCCATCTTGCGGTCGTCGAAATAGAGGGCGTAACGGAGGCCAGCACAGCCACCCGGCTGAACGGCAACCCGGAGGGCGTATTCCTTGCCCTCGTGCTCGGCGGGGTCCGCGGCGACCTCACGCGACAGGAGCTCGGCGACCTTGCTGGCCGCGGCCTCGGTGATACCGATGGTCTTGGTGGTCGGGTCGGTCATTGCCACTGTCGGTGAACCTCCTGATAAATGGCCCCTATAGGCACTGCCAGTATACGGAAACGCTAGTGGACGCCCGTCCATTCCACGACCAGCAGTGCCCCCGCCAGAGCGATCAGGGCGAGGATCCACGGACGGGCTCGCAGAACCCCGGGGGGCGTTTCGTCCCATATCAACGGGCCTATCGACAGGATCGCCACGCCGGCCGCGGCGAACAGCGTGGATCCGAGGACCGCGACGTGCCAAAGATCGTGTCTGGTCAGTGGGAGGTCACCGAGGCGAAATGGAACTCGCCGACCCTGATAGCAGGTGCCACCGTCGAACCGAACGAGGTGTAGTCGGGGGCGATCGCCTCGAGGTCTCGCCCCACACCGAGCACCGACTTCAGTGCTGCAAGGGCGCTCTGAGCGAAGCGGAAGTTATGGACCGCTCCGGCCAACTCGCCGTTGCGGATGCGGAAGGTCCCGTCGCGCGTCATCCCGGTGAGCTCGGTCGCGGGCCGATCGAGGATGTTCACGTAGTGGAACCTCGTCACGAGGAAGCCATCTTCTACCTCGGCGATCAGCTCCTCGGTGCTCTTGTCTCCCGCTTCCAGAACCAGATTGAACGTATAGGGGCCGAACTCGGAGCTTCCCGAGTTGTGCCCGGTAGATCTCTCGCCGAGCTGACGCGCGGTCTTGCGATCGGTTGCCGGCCTCACCGCGGTTCCATCGTCGATCACTGCGATGCGCTGCTTCGGCACCCCTTCGAAATCGAAACCGATCCCAACCGAGTGCGGATGAGCAACATCGTCGGCGATCGTCACGATGTCCGCAGCGACCTTCTCTCCCTTACGTGACGAGAAGAAGCTCTCACCTTCGATCATCGACTTCGCTCCGAAACCCATGTACCCGAGGTAGTCGACCAAGCCTGCCGACGCCGGGCCTTCGAGGATGACCTCGTAGGTCCCCGGCTTCGCATCACCGGGGCCTCGGCCGGCATCGGCCTTGTCCCGGGCCCGTTGAGCGGCCGCAGAGACGTCGACAAGCGAGGCTGAGTGCGATGCGGCTTCGCCCCACCCGGTCGCGTCTCCGACATCGATCAGGCATGTCATGTTCGCCCGCGAATAGGCGTCGAAGCAATCGATTCCGTGCGAGTTGAAGACCGCGTAGCAGTGCCCGCCGGTCTGATAGATGCCCGCCGCGTTCCCATCACCTGCAACCTTGAGGATCTCGTTGACCGCATCGGCTCTGGTTGCCGGCGAGGCCTCAGCGGTCGCGTCGTCCCATCTGAAGATCGGCTCGGGTCGACCAACCTCTTCGGGGGTCGGTAAGCCGACGGCATCTTCTTCAGGGACGGATGCGTTGGCTGCCTCGAGGGCGCGCGCTGCGGCCGCCTGGAGATGCTCGGGGTCGAGCTGGGTCGTGGAGGAGGAGGCGGAACGGTCTCCCACCACGACCTTTACGTTCGCCCGCAACTCTGTCTTGACCGTGTTCTGGATGATCTCCGAGTTCGCGTAGCGGGTCAGGGCATCGTTGGAGGCGCTGACCATCACCTCTACGGCGTCCGCACCAGGGAAGTCGAGGATCGACCGAGCAGCCGAGCGAGCCTCGTCATGACTCAAGGGGAGGCCGGTGCGAGTTTGGATACTCATTGGGATGTGCCCGTCGAGACGTTCAAGAACCGTGTGGGAGCGGTGCCGTGGCCCACGCGCATCGTCTGCCCGGGCTGGCCTTTCCCGCAGTTGGGCGTGCCCCAGACCTTCCACTCGCTGCCGACAGCATCGAGGTTGCCCCAGAAGACCGGCGTGATACCCGTGTAGCGGGGGTCCTTGAGCATCTTGCCGAGCTTTCCCTTCTTGATCTCCCACGCGATCTCGCAACCGAACTGGAAGTTCCTCCGCTTGTCGTCGATCGACCAGGACTTGTTCGTACTCATGAAGATCCCATCGTCGACCTCGGAGATCAGGTCGTCGAGGGTGCCGCCGTTGCCGGGAAGGATGTTGATGTTCGTCATCCGGATCAACGGGAAGTTCTCCCAACCCTCCGCGCGCATCGTTCCGTTAGACCTTTCGGACCCCGTGGTCGCGGCCGTCTCTCGAGATGACTGGAAGCCGACCAGGATGCCGTCCTTGATCAGATCGACGCGCTGAGCTTCGACCCCTTCGTCGTCGTAGCCGAAGGAACCGAGTCCACCTTCGATCGTCGCGTCGGAGGTGACGTTCATGTGCTCGGAGCCGTAGCGGAGGTCACCGAGGTC
>JAXDJQ010000040.1:0-3789 GCA_034667565.1 Actinomycetota bacterium | reverse complement strand
GCCGCAAGGGCGTTCGACACGTTGTGGGAGCCGAGGGAGCGGAGGTGGACCTCGGCCTCACCAGAGGGCGTCGACAGCATGAAAGCGGTGACCTGCCCTTCGGTCTGGATTGCCTTCGCTTCCAGCGCTCCTCCCGCTCCGAAGCTGAGAACGGTGCCTCGTCGCATAGCGAGTGCCCGGCTCTCGATGTCGCCACAAGGCACAACCAGGGACCCTTGCTGGTCGGTCGATGCCATGAAGTCGTCGAAGGCTCTCTCGAGTTCGTCGAGTGAACCCCAATGATCCACGTGGTCCATCTCGATGTTCGTCACGACACCAACGTGAGGATGGAGTAACAGGAAGGAGCCATCCGATTCGTCAGATTCCGCAACCGCGATATCGGTCGATCCCGACCTGGCATTGGTTCCCGAATCGTTGAGACCGCCGCCGACGAGAAACGTTGGGTCCAGTCCGGCGTTCGTGAGGATCGACACGATCATCGAAGTCGTCGTCGTTTTACCGTGGGTTCCAGCAACGATGATCGACCTATGCCCGTCGAGCATCGCCGCAAGTGCCTCACCGCGACCCATCACTTTGATCCCGTCCGCGGTTGCCCGAGCTAACTCTGGATTCGCATGGGGTATGGCCGCCGACACGATCACTAGCTCGGCTCTTTCGACGAGCTCTGCTGAGTGGCCAACGTGAACGTCCGCGCCCATGGCCTCCAGCACCGTCATCGCGCGCGATCCCTTCAGGTCCGACCCCGACACGCTCGTGCCTCGTTCCAAGAGGACCTTGGCTATCGCCGACATGCCGGCACCACCGATCCCGATGAAGTGAACACGATCTGCGCCTGCGAAAGTCATCGCACTCCTCCAACCACACGAGCCAAGTGGTGGGCTGCATCGGGCCGACCGAGGTCCATCGCCGCTCTCGCCATCGCCTCCAGGGCGGATCGCTCCAACAATCTTTCTACGGTCTCCCCCAGCCGGTCCGAGGTCGCGTCACCATCGGCTATCACCACCGCTGCCCCGGCCCGCTCGAGCAGCCGGCCGTGGCGCTCCTGCTGACGATCTCGATGATGCGGATAAGGCACCACGATCGAGGGCAAGCCGACCGCGCATATCTCGGCGATTGTCGTTGCACCGCCTCGACAGATCGCGACATCAGCGACCGCATAGGCGAGAGCCATGGCTTTCGTATAAGAGATCCGTCGATAGCTTCCCGTGACGTCGCCCGAGACTTGACTCTCGGACGATCGGCCCGAGATATGAAGGACCTGGAGGTCGCCGCGGTTGGTCCACCGCTGCCCGAGACGAGGAGCCGCGTCGTTCAGGGTCTTCGCGCCGAGGCTCCCACCGAACACCAGGATCGTTCGCCTGTCGGGATCCAGATCGAACTCCTCGTAACCGGCCGCTCGCGCCGATCCCCTGTCGAGGTGCGCGATCTCCTGAGCCACTGGGTTACCGGTCAGAACCCCCCGGGGACCCGCGCTGGTCAGAGTGTCTTGGAACGAAACCGCGACGGCCCGTGCCACAGGTCGAGTAACCTTGTTGGCCAGGCCGAGCACGATGTTCTGCTCGTGGACAACGACGGGTATCGATCTGCTCCTCGCTGCGAAACACACGGGCAGGCTCACGTACCCCCCCATGCCTACGACCACATCGGCGTGACGCTCGGCAAGGATCCGACGCGCAGCAGCGATCGCCGATAGGGCCTTGAGACCGACTGCAGGTAGGGCAGCTGGCCTGGCGCGATCGAACCCACGGATATCGATGTAGTCCAACGCGAACCCGGCATCCGGAACGACGGAAGACTCCAGCCCTCTTTCTGTTCCGATGAACGTGACCACATCTTTCTCCAGTGCACGTGCCAGGGCAACAGCCGGGTTGACATGCCCCGCGGTCCCGCCTGCAGCGATGACCACGTTCATCTCGATCGGGCCGAGGACCCCGCCTTTGCCGAGCGAGCGGTCGATGCTCGGAGTCTTTTCGCTTTACCTGCGCGAGCGATGTTTGTCAGGATGCCCATCGCGGCGAGAGAGATCACTAGGGAAGAACCCCCGAACGACACCAGGGGAAGCGGAACCCCCGTGATGGGGAGAGCGGCGGTCACGGCTCCCATGTTCACCAACGCTTGTGTTGCGATCCAGATCGTTATCCCGGATGCGATCAGCATCCCGAATCGGTCCGGGGCGCTACGAGCGATCCGAACGCCCAGGTAGGTGAGGAAAGCGAACATGCCCAGAACGACCAACGTGCCGAGCAAGCCCATCTCCTCCCCCAAGATCGCGTAGATGAAGTCGGTGTGAGCATTCGGGACGTACATCCACTTCTGCCGGCTGGCACCGAGGCCAACCCCGAACCACCCTCCGGAACCCAGAGCGATCAAAGACTGGATCGTGTGGTACCCGGTGTCGAGAGGGTCCTTCCACGGATCCATGAATGCGAGTAACCGGACGCGTCGGTACGGCGACGCCAATCCCGCTCCGACAGCGAGCGTCACACCGCTTAGTCCCATCGGGATGAGGTGTCTCAAAGGTGCGCCCGCGACGAACAAGAGCCCGAACCCGATCACACCCAATAAGACCGTGGTGCCAAGGTCGGGCTGCAACATCACGAGACCAGCCAGGAGACCCATCGCGGGAAGCATCGGAAGAGCCGTGTTGGCGAACTCGCCGAAACTCTTCTCCTCGCGTCGCGAGAAGACATCAGCAGCGAACAAGATCAGTGCCAGCTTCGCGATCTCGGAAGGTTGGATGACGAAGGCGCCGACCCCGATCCAGCGCGAACTTCCGCCAACGGTCTTCCCCATCCCGGGCACGAGAACGGCGATAAGCAACACACTGACGAGCGCGAAAGCTACATAACCGAAACCCTTCAGTCGCCGGTAATCGAAGCGGGCGAAGAACAGGTATCCAACGACGCCGATCACGGCCCACAGACTTTGGCGTTGGAAGAACAAGAAGGACGATCCGTACCGTGCGTAAGACGAAACAGAGCTGGCCGACAACACCATCACCAAGCCCGTCACGACCAGGGCACCCACGGTAAGGGGAAGGAGGACCGAGGGATGGTTCGCGGCAGCCGAAACGGAGGGAGCGCGGCGAGCGGCGGTGGTCGCCATCAGACCTCTCCTTCCTTCCTTGATCTTTCCGGCAGATCGCGCACGGACCGAGCGAAGTCGTCACCTCGCTCGGCATAGCTCTTGTACATGTCCAGGCTCGCACACCCAGGCGCCAGCAAGACGGATCCTCCGGACACAGATCTGGAGCGCGCGGCCCTGACTGCCTCGGGCATGTTGGTCGCTCTGTCGACCGGGACAAGTCCCTCGAACACCTCTACAACCTCGGCGGCCGCCTCGCCGATAGCGACAACCGCGATCACCGGTGGGACGGTGGACCGCAAGGGTGTGAGGTCGATCCCCTTGCTCCGGCCACCTGCGATCAGCACGACATCGTGTAACCCGGAGACGGCTGCAAGGGTCGCGTGCGGATTCGTCGCCTTCGAATCGTCTATGTAGCTAACTCCGTCGAGCTCTGCAACTTTCTCGATGCGATGTCGCAGCGGACTGAACGTAGCGACGGCTTCGAGTGCAGCCGTTGGCTCGATCCCGTAGCACAACGCCGCGGCAACGGCGGCAAGTGTGTCTTCGGCGCCTGCGCGCCCGGGCAATCTGATCTGGGTGGCATCCATCAGGGGCTCCCCTCGCCAGACCACCGATCCGCCGGAGACACCGATCCCGTCCTCGGGGGCAGAGCTCGTGGACAGCGGGATAACGCGGGATCGTGCCAGCGAGGCGATGTTCCAC
>JAXDJQ010000039.1:0-6153 GCA_034667565.1 Actinomycetota bacterium | reverse complement strand
GTCGTCGCACTGGATCAGGCCACCGGTCGCATGCTGTGGCAGTCCAAGCCTTACGACGAAGGTCCAAAGGGCAGCACCAACGCCAGCACGCTCTACTTCGACGGCCTTGTTTTTGTGGGGTACTCCGAGTCCGGCTACGAGATCGGCGGCTCGGATTCCCCAGACAAGTTCCGCGGGGGTTGGGCCATCATCGACGCAGCTACAGGCAAGATCCTGGTCGCCCGGGATGTGATCCCAAACGAACCCAAGAACAAGGGCATGGGTGGCGGCGGGATCTGGGCCACCGGTGCGGTCGATCCCAAGACGAAGTTCGTCTTCGTCGGCACTGGTAACCCCTACGGCACCAAGGAGCACAAGTACACCAACGCGATCCTGAAGATCGATCTCGACCGTTCGCGGCCCACGTTCGGCGAGATCGTCGACTACACCCACGGCGACATCGATCAGTACGACGCCGCACTTGGACCTCTCGGCGAAACCCCCCTGTGTGAAAACTCACCATTGCCCGCAACGCTCGATCATCCCGAGTGCGGGCAGATCGACCTCGACGTTGCTGCGGCCCCCAACCTGTTCACCGATTCCGAAGGGCGGCAGATGATCGGTTCCTTGCAGAAGTCGGGGAACTACCACGCTGTCTACACCGACACGATGGAGCTGGCGTGGTCCGCGGCCGTCGGAGCGCCGTGCGCACTCTGCAACGCCGATGCCACCGCCTACGACGGCGAGAAGATCTACGCGGTCGGCGCTCCCGGCGGTGTCCTCGTCGCCATCAACAAGAACGATGGCTCCATCGCGTGGCGATCTCCAGTTGCCGACGGAACCCACTACGAGGCGATCAGTGTTGCCAACGGCGTCGTCTACACGATCGACACGAAAGGCAACCTGGATACTTTTGATGCTGAGACCGGTGCGCCCGATTTCAGCCGGCCGATGGAGATGGACTCCGGCAGCGCGTGCAGCAGCCTTTCGGGCGGTGTAGCGATCGCCCAGAGCATGGTGTTCGCGCCCTGTGGCGGAATCCTGATCGCGTATAGCTGAATAGTCGGTAGGGCTGGCTCGATTCTTCTTAGGAACACGACTCGGTACTAGACGCAGTGTCGACGCGGTCCAGGAGCGCGGTGGCGGACTCGCTGAATCTCCAGCGGGGGGCGATCGTGACCTAGCCTGGTCTCGGGTTAGATGTTCTCCGTGAGTAGGGAAGCAGCGCCCTCATGAGTGTCTTGGTCGTTTTCGCCGTGTCCTTCGGTACCGCTCTCGCCACCGGCCTTGGTGTGATCCCGGTGATGGCCGTTCGGATGAACGAGTCACGTTCGATCGCCCTGTCCAGTGGGATCGCCGCCGGCTTCATGCTGGGTGCAAGTGGAGGGCTCTTCTATGAAGGGAGTCGAACAGGGACGGTCGCTACCGCACTGGGGGCCCTAGCCGGTCTCGCCTTCATCTACGCAACGAAGAAGTTAGTGGGCCGGAACACCACCGCGCACGTGGGACACCTTCGGGGAGCGCGAGGCGCAACCGCTCTCATGATGATCGGAGTCATGACCGTCCACTCACTGACTGAGGGGATCGCCCTCGGCGTCTCGTTCGCCGGCGCTGAGTCGCTAGGCGTCCTCATAGCGATCGCGATCGCGATCCACAACATCCCAGAGGGAGTGGCGATCAGTCTGACTCTGGTTCCATTCGGAGAGTCGGCGCGCAGCGCGGCTCTGTGGAGCATCTTCTCCAGCCTTCCGCAACCGCTGATGGCTGTTCCCGCCTATCTGGCAGTGCGAACCTTCGAACCCATGCTTGAGGCAGGGCTTGGTTTTGCCGGAGGAGCGATGGTGTGGATGGTGTTCACACAGTTGCTCCCCGAAAGCCTTGAGGGCAAGGATCGAGGTCTGAGCATTGCGGCTGTCTTGCTGTCCACTGCCGCGATGCTCGGCCTCGAACTGGCTATCGGGGTTTAGGGAGCCAGAACTCTTCTGGGCTCATCCCGTAGCGGCGATCGGCCCCCTTGGAGCAGGGCCGTTCGGCCCTACCCGGTCACACGGCTAACCCTCACGCTTGAGTCCACTGCAGCCGAGCAACAAGGAGGAGCCATGTCCACCACTATCCAGACGCACCCACTTATCTCGATGCGTCCGAGCGCAACCATCCAGGAGGCTGCTCAGTTGATGAACGATTGCAGCATCGGCTGCGTGGGCGTTCTCGACGCAGACAAGAGATTCGTCGGCATCGTTACGGAGCGCGACCTAACAGCATTCGTATCTCGAGGTAAGGACCCTGCCTCCTCGCTCGTCTCGGACATCGTGAATGACTTTCCTGTCGTGGTTGACGGGCCGGTGAGCGATGAAGCCGCGTTGGAGAGGATGCGTTCGGCGCATATCCGACACCTCATCGTCCGCAACGATGGCGATCTCCGCATCGTCTCTATCCGGGACTTCCTAACCCTCCACGAACCAACTCAGGCGAGAAAGGATGAGTCGTGAACAAGGACCGAGTAAAGGATGTGATGACCAGCCTAGTGGTGATGGTCTATCCGAATGACTCGATCCAACACGTAGCAAGCCGACTGGTTCGCAACCGCATCAGTGGAGCTCCAGTAGTCCAAGACGGGAAGGTAGTCGGTCTCATCTCCGAGGTAGACATCGGGCACGCCCTGCTAGGACCGGCGAACATCGACGATGGGCTCAAGACGGCGGATGTGCTGTCACTGATCCTTCGTACTGTTCCGACGGCACACCAACATGTTCGAGTGGCCGCGGACGTCATGTCATCCCCGGTGGTCACAGTTGGTGCCAAGGACAGCCTTTCCAAAGCGGCCTACTTGCTAGACCGGAATCGGATCAAGCGCTTACCGGTGGTCGACGAGAAGGGCTATCTGGTCGGGATCCTGTCGCGGGGTGATCTCGTCCGGGCCATGACCCGAACTGACCCCGAGATCCTTCACGAGACCGAAGAGGCTCTCTCGATGTTAGGGGAGGAGGTGTTCGAGGATCTTTCTATCGAGGTCGGTGACGGTGTGGTGACGCTATCTGGAACCGCGGATCGTCTGTCAACACGAAACATCGCCGTCGACATCGCATCGAGGGTGAGAGGGGTTGTAGAGGTCGCCGACAGACTCAATTTCTCGGTCGATGACACCTCCATGAAGCACCTCTCGAACCTCTCTGCGGATCGGCAAGGTCGCGACCCGTGGGCAGTTGGGCCCCTCGTGAAGGAAGCCTGACCAAGTCGTTTGCTTCTAGAGTGAGGTGATGAGTTCCGCTGACAGACGAATCATGTCGCTCGTTGAGGCCGGCATGGCCCTCGCCAGCGAGCATGACCTAGACGCTCTCCTACAACGCATCGCGGATATCTCCCGAGAGGTGATCGGCGCGCGCTACGGGGCCGTAGGTGTCCTTGGGGAGCGAGGCGAGCTCGCTCGCTTCATCTACTCGGGCATCGACAAGACACTTGCGGACAAGATCGGTGATCTACCGGTGGGCAGGGGCGTTCTCGGCGCCTTGATCGAGGAGAACCGCCCGCTGCGATTGCACGAGATCTCGGATCACCCACGCTCCTACGGGTATCCGCCCAATCACCCGCCCATGCAAACGTTCCTGGGTGTTCCCATCGTGGTGCGAAATCGGATATTCGGCCGTCTCTACTTGACCGAGAAGCAGGGTGAGGAAGACTTCACGAAAGATGATGAGCGTCTCGCCCTGTCGTTCGCGGCGCAGGCCGGAGTGGCGATCGAGAACGCGGCCCTCATAGAAGAGGTCAGATCGAGGGGTGAAAGCCTTGCGATCCTCGAGGAGCGAGACCGCATCTCCAAGGATCTACATGACGGCGTGATCCAGTCGATCTACTCGGTGGGGCTTTCCCTTCAGGGCTCCGTCGGACTACTGCGTAAAGATCCCGAGAACGCTGAGCAACGGATCAATGCCGCTATCGCGGAGCTCGATAACGTCGTGCGCGATGTCCGCAGCTACATCTTCGAGCTGCAGCCACACCTGGTTGATGAGAAGGGCTTGTCTGCCGCGATCGAGGAGTTGGCCCGAGATTTCGAGATCAACACCCTGGGTGGCATCAAGGTTGAGATCCCCGACGAAGCTGTTGCCCAACTGGACGCAACCATGCAGGGGCATGTCATTCAGGTGATCCGTGAGGTGTTAGCGAACATCGCTCGCCATGCACGCGCTAGCGAGGTCTATATCGAGATCACTACCTTCCCGGATCAGATCGTTGTGACGGTTGAAGATGATGGCATCGGATTCGATATCGAATCGGTCCGCAGGGGACATGGATTGCACAACATCGAGGAGCGTGCCGCTCGACTCGGGGGAACGATCGAGATATCTCCGAAGTCCCCGAAAGGCACCCGCCATCTACTGAACATCCCCAGAGGCGAGTAGTGGGTAAGGCGTTGAAGGTCATGTTGGTGGATGACCATGAGGTCGTTCGCCAGGGCATCCGTTCCCTGCTCGAGACGGAGGACGATCTCGATGTGGTCGCTGAGGCTTCCGGCGGTCAACAAGCAGTTGAGATGGTTCGGACCTACAAGCCTGACGTCGTCGTTATGGACGTTCGGATGCCGGACGGCGGAGGAGTTGAAGCGTGCCGGGCGATCAAGGATGAGGTGCCTGACATCCAGGTGATCATGCTGACGTCGTTCTCTGACGATGAGGCTCTGTTCAACTCGATCATGGCCGGTGCGGCGGGCTTCGTGCTCAAGCAGATACGCGGCAACGATCTCGTGGATGCGATCCGCACGGTTGGACGAGGCGAGTCACTTCTTGACCCCGGCGTGACTTCCCGTGTCCTCGAACGTCTTCGCAAGTCGAAGTTCGACGACAAGGACCCCAAGCTGGCCCGTTTGTCACCCCAAGAGGAGCGCATCCTCGACCTCATCGGTGAGGGCAAGACCAACCGCGAGATCGCGGCCCAGATCCATCTTTCGGACAAGACGGTCAAGAACTATGTCTCGACGATCCTCCAGAAGCTCGAGGTAGCAAGGCGAGCGGAAGCGGCTTCTTACGTCACTAGAGCAAGGGCCGAACACCCCAATCCCGAGTGATGCGGACCGGCTCCACCGGTCCTATCGCTTAGCAGCCCGTGTCGGCGGGCCGACACGTGGCTTGGTGATCCCTCGGCCCCCTGCGAGATCGCAAACGGCCCCCACAAGTAGGGCCACCTGGACCTGGGGCTAGGCCCTTGATTCCGACATCCTGAGGTAGTCATCGATAGCCACTACCAAGGAGGACCAAGTGGCACAAGCAGCAGCAGCGAAGGGATTTGGAATCACGACCAAGGAAGTGACTGCAGCTCACATCAGCAGGAGTCTCCTGGACCGCATCGTCAGCATCACCGGAGCGATCATGGCGTTCGCCCTCGTCGCGCTCGGGGCAGCCGCTATCTATGGCGGATCGTTCGCACTGAGCAACGTGCGTGACCGCCTATCACCGCAGAAGATCGCGTTCCCGCCGGCAGAAGCCATGAGTGACTTCGACAAGTCCGAAGGGCTGACCGCATTCGCGGGGCAGGACGTCGACACGGGGATCGAGGCAGAAGCGTTCTCTCGCTACATCGGCGGACACCTTGCCGAAGTCAACGAAGGCGCGACCTACTCGGAAACTTCATCTGCGTCTCGTGCCTACGCAGCCGAGGTTGGGGAAGACCCGACCGCAGCTGAGTCCGCAAAGATGGGCGAGCTGAGTGGCCAGGTCGACACGTTGTTCCGTGGCGAGACCCTGAGGGGCATGCTCCTCAATGCATACGGCTGGTGGACCGTTGGTCAGATCACCCTGTGGGTCGGCTTCGGGATGGTTGCGACGGGCCTCCTCCTGGCATTGTTCGCAGCCCTCGGCTTCCGTCATGCCAAGAAGGTGCGCCAGGCGTAACGGAAGTCCGACGATCAAGGCGTCCTTCGGGACGCCTTCTTCGCGGCGATCGATGTGAAAACAACAATGAGGAGGGGCCATGCGAGGCAGGGCGATGGAGCAACTGGATAGAGACGAATGCATCAGGCTGATCGAACGCCATCCGGCATGCGTTGGCCGGGTCGCGCTGGCCGGGCCGAGGCCCATCATCTTTCCGGTGAACTATGCGGTCGATCGCGGCAACGTCGTTTTTCGCAGCGACCCCGGAACGAAGTTTCAGGCCGCTGCCGATGGCTCCTACGTGGCGTTCGAG
>JAXDJQ010000038.1:0-3856 GCA_034667565.1 Actinomycetota bacterium | reverse complement strand
AAGGATCGGGGGAGGGCGAGGTTGATGCCGACGGACTCGGCGACGAGCTCTCACTGGGACTCGGGGATGAACCCGGTAACGGAGCAACGATGTCCAAGGTCGTCGCTGCGTTCAGGCGGCCCCCTGAGAACACCTTGCTTGCGAGGCCCGCGACCGGATCCACGCCGGCCATCAACGCGCTACGAACCTCCGCCACGGTGGAATCGGGTGCCGACGAGTACACGAGAGCCGCGACGCCTGAGACCAGAGGTGTGGCCATGGACGTGCCGCTGTAGTAGGTGAACTCCGAACCGGTGTAGCTCGTCGCGAGGCATCGCACCTCGACCTGATCTATAGAAGCTCCATCTCGGTTGACCAGCGCGTTCGAGGTCATCCGGAACCGGATGTAGACCGAGCTGCCGTCGAAGTCACCGAGGTCGTGGCTGGCGCTGAGCCAGTCCTTTCCCGTCGACCCGGTCCATCCACCGACCGAGGTCCAGTTGGTGCCGTCGGTCGATGCTTCGACCGTCAGGAAGTCGGCGTTGTTCTCACTGTCGAGCGAGAACGCGTAGACGAGCCTGCAGTTCTGCTGGTTGGAAAGATCCACAGGGGTGGCCGTCTTCAACCAACTGTTCGTGTTCGCTTGATAGTTGCCATCCGGGCTGTCGGCCGCGAAGTATCCAAGCGAGTCGAGGCTGCGCCCCCATCTGGTCCCGGTACCCCCGGTCGTCCAGGTCGACGAGATGTCGGCCTCGAACGTCTCCCGCAAGGCACGGGTGAAGGATGGAACGGTGCTGAGGATCCTTGTTCCGGGGGCAGTTAGGTCAACGTTTACCGCTCCGTAGTTCGAGAACCCCGCGAGGGCATCGTTCTGATCCGATGCGGCAACGCAGACCAAGTTCGCCGCCGGGTAGTTGCACGGATAAGAGGGAGTGACGTCATTGTTGCTGCCTTCATTACCTGCGGCAACAACGACCAGGGAATCGGTAGCGGATGCGATCGCGTTCGACACCGACAGGGAGAAGTCCGGTCCACTGAGACTGAGATTGATGACGTCGGCTCCTTCGTCGGCCGCGTAGGCGACCGCGCTGGCCACGTCTGATGTCGTTCCCGAACCTTCTTCGTCGAGCACGCGCAAGGCCATCAAGTGCACCCTCCACGCGATCCCGGTAGCCCCATAGCCATCGTTGCCTGCGGCTCCTACCGTCCCGGCAACATGTGTTCCGTGCCCGACAAGGTCGCGCGGTGAATTGTCTTTGTCGACGAAATCCCACCCACGCCAATCGTCTTCGAAGGAGTTGCCGTCGTCATCCACCCCGTTCGTCTCTTTCCCTCCTCCGACCTCACCTGCGTTCGTCCAGAGGTTCGGCGCCAAGTCGGGGTGGTCGTAAGCGATGCCGGTATCGATGATTGCCACGACGGTGTTCTTGCTCCCGGTCGAGACCGACCACGCCTCCGGCGCATCGACGTCGGCATCAGCAGTACCGGTGGCCCCCGACACGTTCTGACCCGTGTTGTCGAGCCCCCACTGCTGCGAGAAGCGCGGGTCGTTAGGGATGACCGAAGCGGCATGGACGTAGTAGTTGGGTTCTGCGAAGGCGACCTCAGGAGACGCTTCTAGAGCGGCGATCGTTCCGTCGACGGCACCACTCCCCACGTCGATGACCTCGGTCCTCGAGAGCTCGAGCTTCTCGAGGAGATCCCCGTCCACCTGGGCCCTCAGCGCGGATCGCTCGGCGCCGTCAGCGGAACTGCGATAGCGAACGATGACCTCACCTGGTACCCGGCCCTGGGCTCTTGCGCGGACACCGGAAGGTGGGTAGATCAGGTCGGTGCGGTTCGTCCCCGTCGACCTAGCCGAAGCTTGCGCGGGCATCAAGGAAGAAGCCACCATGGCCACCGCGAGGAACATCGGGATGCGCTTCACATGACTCCATCGGACGAGAAATAGCCTGTCTTAAGGCAAATTAGGACAAAGGACCTCACTGCGATATCGGTGATTATGCGTAGGGACTAGTCGCCCAGGCCCTCGTACCACTCGGGAGTGGACACGAAGATGGACAACTGGTCGACCGACGGCAGGAGCATCGCGGACCCCCCGGATTTCGTTGAGGTCTCACCCCAGCAGGGTTTCCCGTCCTCCGCAAGATCGTGGCCCTTGTCGTCTTTCTCCGGCCACCACCAGGACTGCGACGAGGGTAGGTCCTTGTTCTCGATCCTTATGTCGAAGTGGTTGTGAGAAAGCGACGAGTAACAGCCGATCCCGTATAGCTGCGACCGACGAGCTAGATCCCTTTCGAAACGATTCGAGACCTCGGCCATCTTGTTGTCCGCGGCCGTCCCATACATGTGCTGACTGGCCCCGGCTCCCCCGATGCAGTTGTTATAGGGCGCCGATCGGAAGCCTGAGTTGATGGCTACGGACTTGCCTCCGGCTTTGGCCCGAAGAGCTTCGAGACGCCACATCATGCGCTTGACGTTCTTCTTGACCCGGAGAGGGGACGCCATACCTCCCCTGAAAGTGCCGGCATAAGCGTTGGCTTTGGCCGAACATCTCGAGTTCTTCTTCTGGACGAACTCGTTCCAATCGAAGTGGATCGTTGATCCATTGTCATCTTCGAGGCCGTAGATGACCGCGAAGGTGGAAGGGCCCGCGATCCCATCCGGCTTCAGTCCGTAGAACCGCTGGAACGCCCGGACCGCGGTAGCTGTTGCGTGGCCGAAGGCACCGTCGACCCCCATCTCGGTCTGGCCCCCTTTGGGGTACCAACCAGCGACCCGTACCTGGAGGATCTTGACGTCCGAACCGGTGTCCCCCGGTCGGAGGGCCCGCCGAAAGCTGTAGGCCGATGCGGGGCCGGCCAGCGCGCAGATGAACGCGACAACGGTCACGACCACCCCGATACGCCTCAGAAACATCGTTGCCCCCCAGGAAGCTCACTGCTTACGCCTACTTATCGGCAACGCTCGAGGAGCGGCTTGAATCACAATTCTCCCCATTAAGGGCGAACCGGTCCCCCGAGCAGGGGGTATCAGTCGAGGGTGTCGCGCTTGTTCTGAGGGTCCGGCACCGACGTCACCGGACGCTGCTCGGACCTAGCCTTGCTTTGACTCAGGGCTACAACGACGAGCCACGACAGAAGACCGCCACCGAGGGTCAGACCGACGCCTAGAGCGATCTGTGCCCACACCGGGACATCGAAAGTAAAGGCGATGTACATCAGCAGGATCACGACACCTGTCATCGCCGCAGCAGAGACCAGGCAACCGACTCCCCACTTGACCTCTGGGCTCATCTGTTCGTTGCGCCTCACAGCCGTCCCATCGTCGTACGAGTGACCTGCACCTATCATGTATGTATATGACGCAAGAGCCGATCCGAGTGGTTCTGATCGACGACCACGACCTGCTTCGCCGAGGCATCAAGACGATGCTCGAGTCCGAGGGCGATATCGAGGTTGTCGGAGAAGGCTCTGATGGCTCCGGAGCCGCAGAGCTCGTGGAACAAACGACCGCCGATGTTGTCCTCGTCGACGTGATCATGCCCAATAAAGATGGCATCGAAGCGACCCGCGAGATCAAGGACACTCACCCCAATGTCGCCGTAGTCGTCCTGTCGGGTCACGACGAACAGCGGTTCGTATTCGATGCGGTGAAAGCCGGAGCATCCGGGTACCTGCTCAAGACGGCCGAACTTGACGAAGTGGTCTCGATGGTGCGGGCCGTGGCTCGAGGAGAGATGCAACTCGATCCTCAACTCGCCTCGCAGGTCCTCACGGAGTTCGAGGGTTACCGCTCGACCGATGTTGCGGAGGCGTTCCAACCATTGACCCCCCGCGAGCAGGAGATCCTTCAGCTCATGAGCGAAGGACTCCCC
>JAXDJQ010000037.1:0-22484 GCA_034667565.1 Actinomycetota bacterium | reverse complement strand
GCCCGTCGCAACCACGCTCTACTTCCACGGTGGCACCCCTCTGGGCGAGCTCGAGATCGATCAACAGGTCGGCGGGGTGTGGCGCAAGATGGACCCGATCGAACCGACAGATCCTGCACCTAAGTCGTTCGGCCTGGTGGCCGCTGGTGCCGCCGGGACTGGCACGCCTAACCCTAAGTGCGCGGGTAGCCCGTTCTTCCCCGTATGGGTTGGTGCGGTCGACGGTCGCATCGTGGGTGACCTCAAGTTGTCGCTCGACATGGTCTCTGCCCCCACGGGCCAGGTCGAAGTGCGTGCGTGGGGTTACTCCAACAGCCTTGCGTGCAACGAGACCTACGTTGAGCCGGATGCCTCGGTGCTTGTTGATCTGCCTGCTGGCGCCGGCACTCTCGTGGCCGAGATGAAAGGTGTCGACTTCATCGCACACGGCGCTTTGATGGTTCAGGTGACTCCGCTGCTCGAGGGGCCGACTGCTGCTCGGGTTCTCTATGACTCCACTAGCGCGGTCTCTCAGGTCGAGTTCTCCTGCCTCCCTGCTAGCGGCACGTCGTGCGTATGAAGAAGCTCGTCACGATCTTGTTATGCCTCGGCCTGACCGCGGGGGTGGCGGCAACAGCATCGGCCGGAAGGAAGCCAGTTAAGACGACGCTGTATCTCCATGGGGATTCGCCCGTGGGGGAGGGCGCGCAAGGCGCGATGTATCTCAGTGACGGCACGGTCATGAAGCTGAACGGAGACGCGCCCACCGACCCTGTTCCTAAGTCCTACAACTTCACCAATCCGGTCGGCAATGAGCAATGCGCGGGTAACGAGCTGTTCTTCCCCACGTGGGTAGGCACGATGCAGGGCCGCATCACCGGAGATGCGACGTGGACACTGCATTTCGTGTCACCACCATCATCCGTGATGGCGCGCATCTGGGTAGACGTTCCGTCGGGCGCGTGCAATGAGGCATACGTGGAGCCGGCGCAAGAGGTAATTGTGGAGATCCCCGCCGGCCACAATGAGGTCGATGTGGTCTTCAAGAAACTGAATCTCAAAGCAGAAGGCCTCATCATGTTGGAGTTGCTGCAACAGGACCCAGCAGCTCAGGGTCGGGTTCTATATGACGGTGCCGACTTCGCTTCGGCGATCACGTTCCAGTGCGTCCCGGCGAGCGGATCCAGCTGTATCTAGCTTCTACAAGTCGTGCACATAGAAAGAGGCCGGGCAGATGCCCGGCCTCTTTTCGTTCCTAGAGGAATCGCAACCGTTTGGGCGAACCTTTCCGCAACACCAACTCTCACGAGGAGACTTCTCATGAAGCGATCATTGATCGCAGCTCTTGTGGCCGGACTTGTCTTCTCCGGCTTGTCCGTTGCTGAAGCGAAGAAGGCGAAGCCCGTTGCCACGTCGCTCTACCTGCATGGCGCCACCCCGGTCGTGGGCGAGAACGACAGCTTCTCGCTGGTGAACGAGGCGTTCCTGCCCATGGACAAGAACGAGCCGACCGCAGCCGAACCTCGTTCGCGCTGGATCACCAACTACCTCGCAGGACCGAACTCCCAGTGTGCCGGAAACAATCTGTTCCCGGTGTGGAGTGGCGCGTTGGCCGGAACCATCAAGGGAGACGTCAAGCTGACGTTCAACACGATCGGAACTCCGGGCGACGTCGTGGTGCGTATCTGGCCGGATGTTGGCCAGGGCTCCAGCCTCTGCGACAGCGAGAACCCCGCCGCGCCGGCTGAGAACTACCTCGATCCCGCCGGCGAGGTCGTCGTGTCTCTTCCGCCCGGGCCCGGCACCGTCGAAGCCGTCATGAAGAATGTCAACTTCAAGGCCCTTGGAAGCGTTGTGATCCAGATCAGCCCGGTCGTGGCTGTCGATCTACCGTCTCCGGGTGGCGCGGTGCTCACACCGATGTTCTCTCGGGTTCTTTACGACACGCCCGACTTTGCATCGGTTCTCGAGTTCAGTTGCATCCCTGCTAGCGGAACGGAGTGCACACCATGAGGCGTCTGGTTGGAGTTCTAGCGCTGCTGACGCTGATCGCAGCGACGATGTCGCCAGCGCTCGCGAAGGGCCAGGCCGTCAAGACCACCTTGTACATGCATGGCGTGTATCAGATAGGCGAGCTGGATGGCGCCGACTGGATCGCCAACTCCACTCCTCCGATGCAGATGACGGCAGCGGAGCCCGACGGTCAGGCGCCAAGATCGATGTTCACCGGTAACCCGGCTCTCAACAAGCAATGCACCGGCCTGCCAACCGGGTTCCCTACCTGGGAAGCGATCGGTGTCGCCGGGAAGATCGTCGGAGACGCGAAGCTCACGATGAACTTCGTTTCGCCTCCCACTAACGTCACGGCTCGCCTCTGGGTGGACACGCCGATGTTCAGTTGCAACGAGGCGTACGTCGAACCTACGGTAGAGGTTCTCGTGCCGGTCCCGGCCGGACAGAACGCTGTCGAGATCGTCTTTCCGAAACTCAACATCGTGGCGAAGTACAACATGATCGTCGAGATCCTTGGCACTGGAGGCGGGCAAGCGGGCCGCGTCCTCTACGACAGCTCTGATGCAGCTTCGGCTCTTGAGTTCACATGTATCCCGGCATCGGGGAAGGCCTGTATCTAAAGGAACATCTTCACCAAGCAAAGAGGCCGGGCATCAGCCCGGCCTCTTCTCATTCCTGCTATCGGCTAAGAAGCTGATCCGAAGCGCTCGTTGACCGCGTCCCAGTTGACGAGGTTCCACCAGGCTTCGATGTAGTCCGGCCTCTTGTTCTGGTACTTGAGGTAGTAGGCGTGCTCCCATACATCGAGACCGAGGATCGGGTAGTAGCCGTCCATGAGAGGGGAGTCCTGGTTGGGACATCCGATGACGTCAAGCTTGCCGTCCTTGGAGACGAGCCAGGCCCACCCAGAACCGAAGTGGTTCGTCGCGGTGGTGTTGAACTTCTCCTGGAACTCCTTGAACGATCCGAACGAAGAATCGATCGCGCCGGCAACCTCACCACTTGCGTCGCCACCGCCATCGGCGGCCAGGATCGTCCAGAAGATCGAGTGGTTCGAGTGGCCGCCGCCATGGTTACGCACCATCTTCTTGGTGGTCTCGTCGGTCACCTCGCCGATGTTGCGGACGAGGTCATCAACGTTCGGGTACTTCGCATCTAGCCCGGACCCCTCGATCGCGGCGTTCAGCTTGTCCACATAGGTCTGGTGGTGCTTGGAATGGTGGATCTCCATCGTCCTGGCGTCTATGTGGGGCTCCAACGCCGAGTACTCGTACGGCAGATCCGGTAGTGAATAGGGCATCGCTGCTCCTTTCGATGTGGTCGTTGCTCCCTGAGCCTATCTATGACAACGCATACGGGTGCCTGAGCAATCCCCGGACTGTTGGAGATGGAATCGATTGGGTATGGACAGGTTGTACGGGTTACAACCACTCTGAGGGGGTTCCTTGATCAACCGCTGCCTTGTTCTGCTTACTGCTGTGTTCCTGATGATGACCACCGCGGTGGGCTCGAACGCCACCGAGCTCGTGCCCAGACCCGTTCGACAGATGACCTACGACGACTACCTCGCCGGGCACCTGTCGACACCTGCTGTCGAACAAGCGAACGCTTTCCTCGATCGACAGGAGCGCCTAGGAACGAGAGCGCTTCAGGCGGGTGGCGACTACGGACACGTCGGCTGTACTGCCCCGCAAGCGTACGAGGTAGGTGCCGAGCGAACCTTCTGGGTCTCACAGCAACAGGCCGGTAACACGGAGATCACCGCTGTGCTCGCTGCGAAATCCCCGCGCGGGTACATGTGGGTCCAGAAAGAGTTCTATCTGTCTGACGCTCCCACCGCGCCGGAAGGCGGATTCGTTACCAAAGCGGAAGCCGAGACCGGTCTCCAAAAGTGGGAAACGATCTACGACATCAATCGCCACTACTTCGGCACCGAACCGAACCCCGATTCGCCTGCCCAGAACCTCGCTCCCGGTCTGCCCAGCAACTGGAGAGATGCAGACTGCGACAAGCGGATCAACATCTTGAACTTCCCGATCGACGCCGGGACGGATAACCCCGGCGGCTACATCGCCGGCTACTTCTCGTCGGAGCACGAGTATCCGAACGGAGATGGGGAACATGAGTCTCCGTTCTCGAACGAGGCCGAGATGTTCTTCATGAACTCTCTTTTCCTGAATGTTGGTGACGACACCTACGCAGGAGTCCTAGCGCACGAGTTCTTCCACATGATCCAGTTCGCTCACGATTTCAACGAGACGACCTGGGTGAACGAGGGGATGGCCGACGTCGCGGCGGTCGTCAACGGGTTCGGCGACATCGTTCAGGGACACATCGACGCGTACCTGGACGAGCCGGACGACCACCTGTTCGATTGGGGTGGCCGGGTGAATGACTACGGTCAGGCGTTCCTGTTCTTCGACTACCTCTTCAACCATTACGGCGCTCCCGAGGTCGAAAGCACCGACCGCCTCGAGGCTTACGGCCTGGCGAAGCTGCTTACCCGCACCGCGCCAGACGGCGACACCGGCATCACGAAGGTTCTGAAGAGCAGGTCGGACTCACTGCTGAGCAAACTGTCGCCTTACTTCGGGCGGAAGTCCAACTTCAAGAAGGTCTTCAAGGACTATGTCGTTGCGAACCGGATCGATAAGCCCGAAGCCAGCCATGGGCAGTTCGGATATGCCAACCGGGACGTTCAAGCCGTGACGGCTGGCACAGGGGATGCCTCGCCGGCAGATTCCACCGTGCATCAGTACGCGGCCGAGTACTACGAGGTGCCGAGCGATGGAACGTTCACCGCGACGGTTCAGGATCCCATCGCCGTGATCCCCGCAAGCGGGGGACAGCCTGCTCCGCAGAATGGGTTCTTCGCGTGGTCAAACCGAGCCGACGAGATGATCACTTACATGCAGCGTCGTGCCGACCTGACTGACGCGACGGCTCCGAGCCTCCAGTTCAAGCAGTGGTATCAGATCGAGGATGGCTGGGACTATGCCTACCTTCGGATCTCCAAAGACCAGGGCAATACCTGGGAGTTCGTCAACACGAGCGGATGCGGGGGCACCGCCACCGATCCCAACGGAAACAATCGCGCGATCACCGAGAGTGGCGGTATCACGGGTGATTCCGGGGGCTGGGTGGATTGCTCGCTTGATCTGACCCCATACGCGGGAGGCCCCGTCCTGATCCGTTTCGAGTACGACACCGACCAAGCGACGACCGAAGCGGGTTACGTGGTCGACAACGTCAAGCTCGTAGATGGTGACAGCAAGATCTGGAGCACGGCCAAGTTCGAACGCAAGCCACGTCCATGGAAGTTCGGGGGCGACGGTCTGCCGAAGTGGATGAGGATCAGGCCCTTGGCTCAGAACAAGCCGTTCATCCAGATCGTCGGGGTATCCGACAACATCGTTGTGCGGAAGACCCTGACCCGGAAAGCCTTCAAGCGAACCGCCGAAGGATTGGTTCTTCGGGTACCGAAGTCTCTATCCGGCACTCAGGTCACCTTGATCTTCACTGGCGTGACGCCGATAGCGACCGATCCATTCGCCTATTCGTACGCGATAGAAAGGTAACGCTCACGCGCTCGGGCGACGGTACGCTCAGGGTCCCGGGCGGTTAGCTCAGCTGGAAGAGCGTTCGGTTTACACCCGAAAGGTCGGCGGTTCGAGCCCGTCACCGCCCACGGATCGATAGAGCTCGCGCGTTATTTGCAGGATGGGCCCTTCTTCACGGTGAAGGTCAACGAACCTGCGGTCTCGCCGGTCGCACCTTTGGGCGTCCCATTCGCGAAATAGAAGACCTTGTAGGTACCACGAGGATGCTTGTTGATGGCGGTCGTCATCTGGCTCGCCGTCACGGTCACAGTGGTGGGATTGACCCGTTTCCCGCACGCGTAGATCTCGACGCGTGAGTAATGGGCATCGAGAGGCTGGCTGAACGTCAAGGTCATCTGGTCGGGTGCAGTGGATAGCTTGGCGCCATCAGCGGGGTCGCTCTGGAGCAACATGGGGGATGTCGGACCTGCCACCGCCGCGCCCCCGATCAGGGCGAACGCCAGCGATGCGACCAGGACGGAGCCAAAGCGTCTTCTCATGCACCTGAGATTCGGCGCGAGGCGCCGTGGTCCTGCCTTTCACCTCACCCTCTAGGGTGCACGGATGCCCTCCAGAGAGAACCTTCGGAACGTTGCCATAGTTGCTCATGTCGACCATGGGAAGACCACGCTGGTCGATGCGATGTTGTGGCAGTCGGGGGCTTTCCGCTCGAATCAGGACGTGGCCGATCGGGTCATGGACTCGATGGATCTCGAGCGTGAGAAGGGCATCACCATCCTTGCGAAGAACACGGCGGTTCAGTACGGCGACGTGAAGATCAACATCATCGACACGCCCGGCCATGCCGATTTCGGGGGCGAGGTCGAACGAGGATTGACGATGGTCGATGGTGTCCTCTTGCTGGTGGACGCGAGCGAAGGACCCCTGCCTCAGACCCGTTTCGTATTGCGCAAAGCTCTCGAAGCGCACCTGCCGGTGATCTTGGTCGTGAACAAGGTCGATCGACCGGACGCCCGGATAGATGAAGTGGTCAACGAGGTCTACGAGCTCTTCCTCGATCTGGACGCCCACGACACTCAGATCGAGTTTCCGATCCTCTACTGCAACGCGAAAGCAGGCTGGGCTTCGCTGGACAAGGAGCAAGAGGGGAGCGACCTCAAACCTCTGCTAGAGGTGATCCTCGAACACATACCCGCTCCCATATATGACGAGAACCACCCACTCCAGGCCCTTGTGACGAACCTCGATGCATCCCCGTACGTCGGGAGACTCGCGCTCTGTCGCATGTTCCACGGAACGATCCGGCGCGGCGAGATGGTCGCATGGTGCCGCGCGGACGAGACCATCGAGAAGGTCAAGATCACCGAGCTCTATGTGACCGAGGCTCTCGATCGGGTCGACGCGACGGAAGCAGGGCCGGGGGAGATCATCGCGATCGCAGGTCTGCCCGATGTAACGATCGGAGAAACGTTGTCCGATCCCGATGACCCGCGGCCCCTACCCGTGAGTCACTTCGACGACCCGAGCCTCTCGATGACGGTCGGGATAAATACCTCGCCCCTATCCGGCCAGGACGGCGACAAGCTCACCGCTCGACAGTTGCGCACCCGTCTCGATCAGGAACTCGTAGGAAACGTCTCGATCCGGGTTCTCGAGACGGGCGCACCCGACTCATGGGAGGTTCAGGGCCGCGGCGAGCTACAGCTCGCGGTGTTGGTGGAGATGATGCGCCGTGAGGGCTTCGAGCTGACCGTAGGGAAGCCTCAGGTTGTAACCAAGACGATCGACGGAAAGCTCCAAGAGCCGGTGGAACGGTTGACGGTTGACGCGCCCGAGGAATTCATGGGGGTGGTCACTCAGATGCTGGCGCTGCGGAAAGGTCGCCTCGAAAACATGGTCAACCACGGGACAGGGTGGGTGCGGATGGAGTACCTGGTGCCTGCCCGCGGTCTGATCGGGTTCCGAACCGAGTTCATGACCGAGACACGAGGGACGGGACTGCTCCATCACGTGTTCGATCGGTACGAGCCATGGCACGGTGAGCTGCGGACACGACCAACGGGCAGTCTCGTAGCCGATCGCAAGGGGCCCACCACTTCGTTCGCCCTCCAGAACCTGCAGGAGCGGGGAACCATGTTCGTGCCGCCCGGCACCGACGTCTACGAGGGGATGATCGTGGGCGAGAACGCCCGCGGTGAGGACATGCAAGTGAATCCCACCAAGGAGAAGAAGCTCACGAACATGCGCTCATCGACAAGCGACGAGCTGGTCAGGTTGATCCCACACAAGGAGCTTTCGCTCGAGCAAGCGCTGGAGTTCTGCCGCGAGGACGAGTGCGTGGAGGTCACCCCCCACAGGGTCAGGTTGCGAAAGGTCGTCCTCGATGTGAGCGACCGGGCCCGTGCGGCCAAGAAGAAGCCCTCCTCCTAGCCCCTCCTCCTCTCACTGGCCCCCTCGGCTCCCAGGAGGAGTGGTCCACCCCACGGCGAACCTTTCCCGGAACAAACAGATATCTGGAGGGATTCCTTGAAGAAGCTCTTGATCCTGCTCGCCGTTGCCTTGCTTGGCGCGACCGCTGTTCCGGCGGGGGCAGGTCCTTCCGCCGGTGGGGTCACCTCCGACAACGTCGAATGGATCGACTACATACCGTTCGATGTGGCCACCGCCTCGGGGGCTTCGATCATCGAGGACTACATGTACGTCACTTCGTGGCGCAACTTCTCGATCTACGACGTCTCGGACCCCCTCCACCCCGCGCTCACCGCGACCGTGCCTTTCGGTTTCAAGATGGAGAACGAAGACGTGGACTCGAACGGCGAGATCATGATCTTCTCGGAGACGAACTTCGTCGCGGGCGGAACAACGGCGCCCAACGCTCTTCACGTTTGGAACGTTGAGGACAAGTCGAATCCGGTCGAGATCGGAACCTTGGACGGGGCCGGTCAGCACACCATGAGCTGCCTCGATGACTGCAAATGGTTGTACGGCTCGGACGGATTCATCGTCGACCTGCGGGACCCCACGAAGCCAGTGTTGCTCGACAACATGTGGACCGATGGCCTCACGATCTCTTCCCCCCACGACGTGAACGAAGTGGCGCCTGGGCGGGTCCTGACCTCGAGCGACCCGATGGTCTTGCTCGACACGAGGAACCCGGCAAAGCCAAAGCTGCTGGCAACTTCGGAGCTGAATGGCGAGTTCATCCACTCGAGCAAATGGCCGAGCAACGGGAAAGACAGGTTCGCGCTCAGCACCGGTGAAACTTGGCTACCGGGAGCCGACGCTCGTTGTGACGGGACCAGCGGCGCGTTCACCACGTGGAACACCACAGGGTGGCAGAAGGGCAAAGCCTTAACCAAGATCGATGTGTTCAGGCCTCCGTCAGGTACCTACGCCGACGGACGCCCGCCGAGCGGTAACACGTTCGGTTGTTCGACCCACTGGTTCGAGCACAACCCGACGTTCCACAACGGTGGGATCGTGGGGATGACCTTCTTCAACCAAGGAACACACTTCATGCGGGTCGACTCGAAGGGCAAGATCAGTGACGAGGGTTGGTTCGTACCGCACGCAGGTAACGCGGCGGCGCTCGAGTGGGCAACGAACCGGATCGCCTACTCGATCGACCTTCAGCGTGGGTTCGACGTGCTCCAGTACAACGGGAAGCTCTAAGCGCTAGAACTTTCCTCAGCGGGTCAAGCAACCCTGGGCTCCCCTGGGTGGTCTCTTCCATAAGACCATCCGAAGAGAAGGGGTTCCCATGTTTCGACGTTCGCTGATCCTGACGATCGTTGTCATCCTCGTAGCTGCTCTTGCACCTATCGCGCTCGCGGCCGGTCCCAGCTGCTTCGGTCGAACCCCGACAAAGATAGGCACCGATAGATCCGAGTCACTCCAAGGCACCGACGGTACCGATGTGATCGTCGGCTTGGGAGGCAACGACTCGATCTACGGGGTGGATGGCAACGACTACCTCTGTGGCGGTCCCGGTGCCGATTATCTGGTTGGGGGCTCGGGGGACGATCACCTAGACGGCGATGAGGCGGACGACCTCCTCTACGGTGCCGACGGGATCGATGTGCTGCGCGGTGGCGATGGAAGGGATCACATCTCTGGAGGCAACGACGTCGACGAGATCGATGCGGGTGACGGTGACGATGTCATCTCCGCGTCCTACGCACCCGAGGCCGAAGGAGACGATGGAGACGATTCGGCCGATGGCGGTCCGGGGTTCGACCTGGTCACCTACGGTGAGGCGCGCCTCCCCGTCACCATCGATCTGGCCGATCAGACATCGAAAGGGTGGGGCAACGACCGGTTCACCTCGGTAGAGGCGGCCGGCGGGTCGTCGTTCGATGACCTGTTGCTGGGGGACGAGGGCAACAACTGGCTGTACGGCTTCAACGGTCACGACGACCTCCAAGGGGCGGGAGGAAGCGACCACCTGTTGCCTGGTGACGGCGACGACGATGTGGACGGAGGAAGCGCGACAGACGAGGTCGTTTTTCAGAACCGAGTCGTAGTGAACCTGGCAGCACGCACCGCTACTGGCGAGGGAACGGATGCCTTGCTGGACATCGAAGACGTTCAGGGCAGCAGCGGGTCAGATGTTGTCATAGGTGACGACGGCCCGAACAGACTTCATGGAGGGTCGGGTCGCGACACGTTGCGCGGGTTGGGTGGAGCCGACGTGATCATCGGCGGCCACCACGACGTCGACTCGCAGGGAAGACCTCTTGGAGGAGAACCAGACTTCCTCTTTGGTGGCCAAGGCAATGACCTCCTCGATGGTGGTTGGGGCGAGGACACCGCCGACTTCGGCACGTCTTCCACTCCCGTGACCGCAGACCTAGCTGCGGGTACGGCAACGGGCGAGGGGACGGACGAACTCGTGCGGGTTGAGGACCTCGGCGGCTCCGGCTATGACGATCACCTCAGCGGAGATGAGAATGCCAACTACATCAATGGTCGATCCGGCAACGACGCTCTTTTGGGTCTTGCTGGCGACGACTCTCTCCTCGGAGGGTTCGGGGATGACATCCACGACGGAGGAGAAGGCCTTGATCTGATCGATTTCCGGTCGTCCATCGCTCCGATCATGGCCGACCTAACGACGGGAACCGCGACCGGGCAAGGCACCGACGTGCTTGTTGGCATTGAGAACCTCTTCGGCAGTGTCTACGCGGACTCACTCACCGGTGATGGAACCCCGAACTTCTTCAAGGGTCGAACGGCCGACGACACCCTGGACGGAGCCGGTGGGGACGACATCCTCTGGGGACTGCGAGGTGATGACCACCTGTTCGGCGGAGAGGGCGCCGATCAATTGTTCGACGGATTCGGTCTTGACGCGGTGGCGGGCGACGCGGGGGACGACTATCTCCGGACAGGTCCTGACGATGATGCGTTCGATGGGGGAGAGGGAACAGACCTCGCCGACTTCGTCGATTCATCCCGAGGCATGAGCGTCGACCTCGAGCTTGGGACCTCTGAGAGTTTCGGGGAGCAGGGCAACGACACGATCATCGGGGTCGAGAACCTGTCGGGCACGAACCTCACCGACGAGTTCTTCGGGGATGAGTTCGACAACGTGTTCGTCGGATTCAGTGGCGTCGATCAACTGGCGGGGCGGGGCGGTGATGACACTCTCGATCCCGGCGCAGGCAACGACGTGGTCGATGGAGGCGAGGGCACCGACACGATCACTTTCGAGAAGTCACCTAGACCGATCACGGTCGACCTCGCGTCCAACTTCTCGAGCGGATACGGCTCCGACACGGTCCTTGCGATCGAAAACATCATCGGGTCCATATGGCCCGACATCTTCCGAGGTGACGAGTTCGTGAACGTCATCACTGGTGGTGGGGACGGCGACATCCTGGAAGGTCTAGCGGGTGACGACATCCTTGATGGTGAAGCGGGCTTCGACACCTTGGACGGTGGTCAAGGCACCGACGTGTGCCGGAACGGGGAGAGCGAGTTGGACTGCGAGTCTTAGGTCTTAGTCAGCTCAGGATCGCACCGATGATCATCCCGACGACCAGTAGTGCTCCCGCTCTGCGTGCGTGAAGGAAGGCCCACGGGCCGAACCACAAGGGCCACAGCGGGTACCGCTCCGGTGGTTGATCGGGCCGACCCCGGCCGTACGTGCGCATGACCCTCGCAAAGGTCGGAAACGCCAGCAGCACCAGCGATGCCCACGGGGACAGATCCTTCGCGAGGACGAGGGCCGCCACCACCAGATAGAAGGCAACGAAAAGACCTTGGGTGACGCGTAAGGAACGCTTGTCTCCCAGGAGGACGGGGAGAGTGAATACCCGCGCGGTGCGATCCCAGGGGATCTTGTCGATGTGTTTGCCCATCAACACCGTAGTTACGAGTAACGCGTAAGGGACCGAAGCCCACATGACGTTCGCCGGAGCTTCTCCGGTTGCGGCGTAGTAGGTACCTCCGACCATCAATGGTCCCCAGATGACGAACACGCTGGGCTCGCCCAGGCCCTTCGCCTTCGATCGGAGAGGCGGAGCTACGTATGACACCGAGATGAACAGACCGGCAACTGCGAACGCCGCGATCGGCCACCCTCGGGCTGCCACCAACACGACCATGATGACGAGATCGATGGCGTTGGCTATCAAGATCGCCTTTGCGAGGCCCTCGCGTGTGATCACGCCTGCGTCAACCGGATGAGGCGCGTACTGGGTGCGCGGATAATCCGCAGTGTCCAGGCCTTCTGAATGATCGAAGTAATCGTTGATCATGTTGTTGGCGGCATGAGCGACGACGATGCCAAGAGACGCGAGAGCGAATAATTCCCAACGAACGCCCCCGGCGGTTGCCGCGAGGGCGCCGGCGATCGCGGCAGAGGTGAGGGTCATGGGCTGAACGCAGGCGCGGGTGATCAGCAGGATCCGACCAACGAGATCGAGCCCACGTGGCTCGCTCGTCCCGCAGGTCTTCAGGATCTGCGCCCAGGTCGCCGCTCTAGAGCTCTTCAGGAGCACCCTTGTCGCTTATCGCAGTGGCAGGTTCCGGCCCGATCTCGTTCAGGCGATCGATCAACTGGCGCAGCCTCCCGATGTGCTGGCGGTCGAATGCCAGGGCGATGCGGGGCATATCGGGAACGTCGTTGTCTCGTTTCTCTGCCGCCGTCGCCTGGGTCGGGACGATCGGTTTCCCCAGGATGTCGGAGTACTCGTCGGACAACCGCGCGAGTGTCTCTTCGTCCGGCATAACGTCGAGACGCAGGACGAGCTTGCTGCCGATCATCCTTTGCGAGTGGTACACGCGGTAGAAGCTCTCGATCTCGTTCACTGCGTCCTGCACGTCGTCGACGATCCGGTACAGCTTGAGGTCGTCCTCATCGACATAGCGTCGCGTCACCATCTCCCTCCGGATGAACGCGTCGAACTCGCGCCAGTAGGTACCGCCGGGGGGGTCCAAGAGCACGATCGGTTGCAGGTCGCTCTTTCCGGTTTGCACGAGCGTCAGGAGCTCGAACGCTTCGTCCATGGTGCCGAATCCTCCCGGCACGAGGACAAATGCGTCGGCCTCTTTCATGAACGTCAATTTCCTGGTGAAGAAATACTTGAAGTTGATCAGCTTCGAGTCGTTCGCGATAACGGGATTGGGCTTCGCTTCGAACGGCAACCGGATGTTGACGCCGAATGAGAGCTTGTCGCCGGCCCCCTCGTGTCCTGCCTCCATGATCCCGGGGCCGGCTCCCGTGATGACCATCCACTCTCGCCGAGCGATCTCGCGGGAGAAGTCGCGGGTGACCGTGTATGCAGGGTCACCCTTCTGCGTCCGCGCCGATCCGAAGATCGTCACCTTGCGGATCCCCTTATATGGAGCGAACACCCTGAACGCGTGGCGCATCTCCTTGAGGGCCGTATTGACGATCTTGCGATCGAGTCTCGAGACCTGTTCCCGGGCCAGCTTCAGGGCGGTGATCACGATCTCTCTGGCGAGCTCGGCGTCCGCCTCCGGGAGGTCGTCGACGTAGCTCTCGACCAACGCCTCGATCTCGGGCTCGGGTATCGCTCTTTCCTTCGGGGTCACTCCCAAAGGGTAGGGCGGGGGACGGGTATTGACTTCCCGTGCGTCCTCTAATACCTTATGTGACAAGGTACAGGATGTCACAAGGACCTGGGTTAGACAAAGGCAGTGAGGCTAAGCCCAAGTCAGACCCACGGAAAGAAGAAAGGGAGTCCGGATGGCGCCAGGCGATGAGGGGATCCAGCGGGAGCTCAGTCGCGGAACGATGGAGCTGGCCGTCCTGGCGTTGATCGGTGCTCGGAAGCGCTACGGCTATGACCTTCTGACCTCCCTTGGGAGCGCCTCCGACGGGGCGGTGGCGATCAAGGAAGGAACCCTTTACCCGGCGCTGCATCGGATGGAGGACGCGGGATACATAACGGCGTCGTGGGAGGCGGAAGGCAGGTCGGCCCCCCGCAAGTACTACTCGATCACCAGGGACGGAAAAGCCCGTCTGGAAGCGTTGCGCAGCGAATGGCAGCGACTATCAGCGGGGATGGAGCGGTTGTTGAACGGAGGAGCGGAGTTATGAACGAGAACTATCTGAAGGAATTCGAGAGATGGACCGCCGGCCCGGCCGAGCGCCGTGCGTCGTTGAGCGCGGAGTTCGCAGAACACCTGCGGGAGGCAGAAGCAGCAGGGGAGCTGGGCTCGACACTGGAGCGCCTCGGTCCGCCGCGCGACGCGGCGAAAGCCTTCGCAGCGGGTCGTGAGCTGAGACCCGCCCCCCTGGGCCGACGGATAGGCGCCTTCTTGCTCGACTGTGCGATCCCAGCGGTGCTCGTTGTTGCAGTGATCGGGGTCGGCACCTACCTCGGTTCGGAGCACGCAGGCCATGACCTGTTCGACTGGGCGCGCGATCTCGCCGAAGAGCGCACCCCGATCTGGGGTGGTTTGCAGGTCTTGGCAGCAACATTGATCGGACTTGCAGCGATGTGGTGGTTCCTCGGCTTGACGATCATGGAATGGCGTTACGGGCGCACGCCGGGGAAAGCGATGACCGGCCTGCGGGTCGTTTCCGAAGAAGGAACCGCTCTGTCTTTCGGCCAGGCGGTCGTGAGGCGACTGACCCTCGTCTTCTCCGGACCCCTCCAGATCATCGACTGGGCCTTCGCACTGTTCGACGAGAAGAGACAGCGTGCGGTCGAGAAGTTGGCGCACACGATGGTCATCAGGGACGAGTCATCCCCCGAGCCGCAACGGTCCGTTGCGGTCGGGGCGATCGTCTAGAGCTTGCGTTCGATGAACTCCTCGAGCTGTCTCAGGTTGCGCACCTCGACCATCTGATCGACGCAAGCGGCGTATTCCGACGCAGCCGAGTCACCCGTGTCCCAGTCGTGGATCGACTCTGGGTTCAACCAGTACGTGTGATGCGCCTTGTCGACCAAGGTTTTCAGCGCGTCGGTCTTCCTGGCCCGGTAATTCGTCCGAGCGTCCCCGAGGATCAGAAGGGTCGTCTTCGGGCCCACGTCCTCCCCGTACATGTCCAAGAAACGCTCGAGGATGCTCCCGTAGTCGGAATGGCCATCGTCGGCGACCACTCCCGCTTGCGCATTCATCCGGTCAACTGCCGCGAGGAAGTCCTCGTGTTCGAAGAACCTCGTGACTTCGTCGATCGCATCCACGAATGCGAACGATCGAACCCGCGAGAACTGCGCCGAGAGGGCGTGGGTGAGCATGAGCGCGAAGCGCGCGAACCGCGCAACCGAACTCGAGACGTCGCACAGGATGAAGAGCTCCGGTCGATGAGGCGTCCGGTGCTTGTGAGCGGTATCGAATGGGACACCTCCCGTCGAGAGCGAATGACGGATCGTTCGACGGATGTCCAGATGACCGCGCGTCGAGCGGCGGCGTTTCATCGCAACCCGGGTGGCCAGTTTCCGAGCGAGTGGGCGGATGGCTTTGCGCAGTTCGGCCATGTCCGCGGTTGCGCTGAGGAAATTCAAGTCTTCCGGTAGAGGTTGCACCGCGTACGAGGCGACTGCTTCCGGCCCTCGGTATTCGGCGACCCGTCGTCTCGTATCTGCCAGAACCGCGGCTCGGAACGCTCGCATGCGTCGCTCGAACTCATCGCGAATCACTTGCGCTTCGAAGCCACTCATGCCGGTCTCGTCGAACTCTTGTTGTAGGCGCTCGTGCAACGTGTTGGGATCCAGCGTTCTCAGGACCTCGTAGTTCGAGAACCACTCTCGAGACCCGCTGCCCTGGAGGCGTCCGAAACGCCCGACCGCCCGGCGGGCGATGTCGCTCAACGCTTGACCATCGCCCGCCCGCATCGCCTCCATCAACTCCTCGAGGAGCTCGTCCCGGGTGGTTGTTGCGTCGGCAACGTCGCGTTCCTCGAGCGCGGCGGGGCCCCGGCCCGTGCCGAAGTAAAGGTCGAACAAGGTGTCGAAAGCGGGCCTCTGAGCTTCGTCTTTGATCAAAGTGGCGGACAGGGTCGCCTTGAATGGCGCGCGTTGGGTCATGTCGACGTGCTCGATGGCGTTCAGCGCGTCTATGCCCTCGCTGATAGCGACGGGGATGCCGGCATCTCGTAATGCCTGGTTGAACTCGAGCAGCCGCGCCAGCATCAGGTCAGCCGAGTTTCAGGTGAGAGCGAGCCTTCTCGATGTCCGTCTCGAACTTGAGCAGCACCGGCAATGTGCGCGCGAGGGTGTCCTCATCGAGAGACGCGACGTTGAGTGCAAGCAACGTCTGGGCCCAGTCGAGGGTCTCTGCGATCGACGGGGCCTTCTTCAGCTCGAGATCGCGGATCGACGCGACGATCCGCACAACCTGATCGGCGAGATTCGCCTGTAGTTCGGGAACCCTGCGCAGGACGATGTCTCTCTCGCGTTCGATCGTCGGATAGCCGATGTACAGGTAGAGACACCGTCTCTTGAGAGCTTCCGATAGCTCTCGCTCGTTGTTTGAGGTCAACACGACGAAGGGGGCGCTGCGCGCTGCGAGGGTCCCCATCTCCGGGATCGTGATCTGCCAGTCCGAGAGGACCTCGAGGAGTAGCGCCTCGGCCTCGAAGTCGAGCTTGTCGACCTCGTCGATCAGCAGCACGACGGGATATTGCGACCGGATCGCCTTGAGGACCGGCCGCTCGAGGAGGAACTCCTCACTGAAGATGTCTTCCGAAAGCTCGTCCCAAGAGGAGCCCTGGCCCGCTTGGATGCGCAGCAACTGTTTCTTGTAGTTCCACTCGTAGAGAGCCTTCGACTCGTCGACACCCTCGTAGCACTGCAAGCGAACGATGGGAGCCTCGATCGCACTGGCGACTGCTTTCGCGAGCTCCGTCTTTCCGACACCGGCAGGCCCCTCGACAAGGAGAGGTTTGCCGAGCCGGTCCGCGAGCAGCACGACCGTTGCGATCGCGTCGTCGGAGAGATACCCGGCAGCTTCTAGCTTCGACGCGACCTCTTCGACGGAACCGAACCGCGTTGCCTCCATCAGCGAATCCTAGGCCGGAGTGAAAAAAGGGGCGTGTGGCGCACCTTTCTTCAGCTTGGGCTACTTCCAGCGGGCGAGCTCTTCGCGGGCGATAACCATCTTGTGGACCTCGTCGGCTCCATCCACGATGTGCAGCGTCCTCGCATGGGCGTACATGATCGCAAGGGGGAAGTCGTCCGACACTCCGGCTCCCCCGTGAACCTGGATGGCGCGATCGATCACCCAGGTTGCGAGCTCGGCCGCGGCTACCTTGATCGCAGAGATCTCGATCCGAGCTTTGTCTTTGCCGACCGTGTCCATCATCCAGGCGGCCTTCAAGGTGAGAAGCCGTGCCTGCTCGATCCGCACTCTGGCCTCTGCGATCCAGTCACGGATGACACCCTGTTTCGCCAGGGGGATCCCGAACGCGATGCGTGAATGAGCGCGCTTGCACATCAGCTCGAGGGCGCGCTCCGCCATCCCGATCGCGCGCATGCAGTGATGGATCCGGCCCGGCCCTAAACGGGCTTGCCCGATGAGGAACCCATGTCCTTCTTCGCCGAGCAGGTTCTCGGCAGGGATCCGCACGTTCTCGAACGCGATCTCGCAGTGGCCGTGCCCGGCGTCGTACCCGAACACGGGCAGTGTGCGCACGACGTTTACGCCCGGAGCCTCCATCGGGATCAGAACCAAGCTGTGCTGTAGGTACCTATCCGCGTCGGGATTGCTCAGCCCGATGAAGAGGCAGACCTTGCAACGCGGATCCGCGGCCCCCGACGTCCACCATTTCCGACCGTTGATGACGTACCCGTCTCCGTCGCGAGTGATGGTGCTGGAGAGATTCGTGGGGTCGGAGCTCGCAACACCTGGTTCGGTCATGCCGAAGCAAGAACGGATCTCGCCCTCGAGCAGGGGCTCGAGCCATTCCTTCTTCTGTTGATCGTTGCCGTATTCGGCGAGGATCTCCATGTTCCCCGTATCGGGGGCCGCGCAGTTCGTGGCTTCGGACGCGATCGGTGAGCGCCCCATGATCTCTGCGAGAGGGGCGTAATCGAGGTTGGAGAGGCCGGCCCCGTGGTCGCCGTCTTTCGAAGTAGTGGGGGGAAGGAAGAGGTTCCACAGCCCTCGCGCCCGGGCTTCTTTCTTCAAGGTCTCCATGATGGGCGGGATCGAGTGGACGTCGTCCTGTCCCATCAGCTGCTCGGCGTACACGGCTTCGTTGGGGTAGATGTGCTCGTCCATATAGGCGAGCAACTTCTCCTGGAGCTCGACCGACCTAGGGCTGTGCTCGAAGTCCACCCCTGCCTCCTCCTGTACTGCCTCGGACCGCTAGGTTTGCGAGGTTAGCCCTTACAAGGAGGAGCCTTGGCGACCACCCTGACCATCAGCGAGATAGAAGGAGCGTCCGAGCGGGAGCTTGGCGTTAGCGACTGGCACACGGTCACGCAGGAACACGTGAACCAGTTCGCAGAAGCAACCGGGGACCATCAGTGGATCCACGTTGATCCGGAGATGGCGAAGCAAGGTCCGTTCGGCGGAACGATCGCTCACGGTTACCTGAGCCTCTCGTTGCTCCCCATGTTGTTGAGCCAGGTCATGTCCGTGACCGACGCGCGCATGGGCGTCAACTACGGCACCGACAAGGTGCGCTTCATCACTCCGGTCCCCGTCGGCTCGAAGGTGCGAGCGAAGGCGAAGCTCCTCGAAGGGAACCGCAAAGGGGATGGGGTGCTCTACAAGGTAGGTGTGGAGCTCGAGATCGAAGGCACCGAGAAGCCTGCGATGGTCGGCGAAGTGCTCTACATGGTGTTCTAGATGAGCACGATGGTTGCCGCGCGTTTCGACGCGGCCGACAAGAAGTTGCGCGTGATGGAAGTGCCGGTACCAGAACCCGGCCCCCTCGAGGTACTGGTGAAGGTCGATTCCTGCGGGATATGCCTTTCCGATGTGCACCTCATCGACGGAGGGATCCCTGCGATCCACCCAACCGTGATCCCCGGGCACGAGGCGTTCGGTCATGTTGCGGGCGTCGGTGATCTGGTGAAGGGGTGGAACGAAGGGCAACGAGTGACCCTCGCCGGCGGGAAGAACTGCGGCGAGTGCGCGAACTGCAGGACCGGCCGCATGGACGAGTGTTCGAAATTCCAGATCATGGGGTTCCACTTCGACGGAGCGTGGGCCGAATACATCAAAGTTCCGTTCTGGACGATGGCTCCGGTGCCCGAAGGGATCGCGCCCGAGCAGGCGGCGATCCTGGCCGACGCGGTCGCCACCCCCTATGCCGCGTTGAAGGATCGGGCGAAGCTCGAACCCGGCGAGTCGGTTGGGTTGTGGGGGATAGGTGGGCTAGGCACCCACGCGGTGCAGCTAGCGCGCATGATGGGGGCCGCACTCGTCCTCGCCGTCGATCCTCTTGCCAGTGCGAGGGAGCGCGCGCTGAGACTCGGAGCAGACGCGGCGATCGACCCCAGGTCGGAGGACGTACCAGCTCGGGTCCTGGAACTGACGGATGGACGGCGCTTGGATATCGCTGTGGATCTCGTCGGGGCTAACGCCGTCATCAGTCAGGCCACGTCGTGTCTCGGTCGTTATGGACGGGCCGTCATGGTGGGTCTATCCCTCGAGCCATTGATGCTCGAATCCAGTCTCCTATTTGGCGTGCAGAGTCATGCGGTTCTCGGCCACCTCGGGTATGAGAAGCGGCATCTCGATGAGCTCGTCCGATTGCTGGCGAGCGGGCGCCTCGACCTGAGCGCATCGATCAGCGACGTGATGCCTCTCACCGAGGTCACCGAGGGCGTTCGCAGACTCGCCGAGAAGGACGGCGACCCGGTCCGCCTGATCGTCAAACCCTGACCGCTGAGTGCGCAACTGAACACCTATTGCGCGTCGAGTTGCGCACTCGGCCGGCTATAGGAGGGTTCGGAGTTTCTTCCGGTCGATCTTGAAGACCGGCGTCAACGGGACGTTCTCGACGATCCTTATCTCGCGCGGGTACTTGTACTTGCTAAGGCGCTCCTTCGAGAACGCGAGCAACTCCGCTTCGGTGACCTCGGCCCCCGGGTTCAACTGCACGAATGCGACGACCTCCTCGCCTTTAACGGGATCCGGTTTGCCCACGACGCCGGCAACAGCAACGGCAGGGTGTTCAACGAGAGCGTCCTCCACGTCCCGCGGGAAGACGTTGAACCCGCCGCGCAGGATCAGATCTTTCTTGCGGTCGAGGATCCAGAGATCTCCGTCCTCGTCCAACTTCCCGATGTCACCGGTGTAGAAGTAGCCGTCTTTGATCGAGTCGTGCGTCGCCTCTTCGGCCCGCCAGTACCCCAGCATCACGGCTTGCGCTTTACAGATGATCTCGCCCTCTTCGCCGCGCGGGACCTCGTTGCCCTCGTCGTCGACGATCTTGACGTTGAATCCAGGGCTCGGTGGTCCGACGGAACCGAGCTTGCGTGACCCGGCCTGTGTGACCGTCATGCTGGCCGATGTCTCCGTCAGCCCGTAGCCCTGTCGGATGTGGACGCTCGGAACGCGCTTCTCGAACTCCGTTACGACATCGAGCGACAGGGGAGATGCGCCCGAAACGATGTACTTCAAAGACGATAGGTCGTAGTTCTCCAGAGGGGACGCCAACAGGATCTGAAGCATCGTGGGAACCATCGGCGAGTTCTGCGCCTTGTGTTCCTGCACCAGCTCGAGCCACCCGGTCGGATCGAACCAGGTCATGAGGATCGCGTCGCCCGGCTCCTCTGCGTGGAGTCCCACCACTGTGACGATCAGTCCGAATGAATGCGACAAGGGAAGCGGTACCAGAGTGCGATTGATCCCCGGGACCTGGGAGGCCTCCCATGAGGCGCGTCCCGCCCACCACAGATTCTCGTGACTCAACATCACGCCCTTGGCGCGGCCCGTGGTGCCACCGGTGTACATCAGCGCGGCGAGGTCGTCGCTGTCGCGCGGAACGATCACGCCGGGTTCGGCCTCCTCGAGGGAGGAAAGGGGGATCACGCCTTCCTGCTCGGCCCCGGTTGAGATCACGAACTTCAGCGTGTCCACGCCTTCTGCGGCTTGCTGGACGGTCGCGAGGAACTCCGGCGTAGTGATGACGGCCTTGGCTTCGGAGTCCTCGAGGATGTGATGGAGGTCGTCCGCGGAAAGCAGGAAGATCGCGGGAGTGATCGCGGCCCCCGCGGTCCACAGGGCGATGTAGCTGATACCCACCTCGGGGCAGTTGGCCATCATCACCACGACCCGGTCCCCGGGTTCGATACCGAGCTCCTTGAGGCCCGTCGACAGTCGTAGAGCGCGTTCCCTGAGCTCGCCCGACGTGAAGGTCTTCCCCTCCCAGAACAGGCTGGGCCGGTCTCCGTGTCGCTCGAAAGACTGTTCGGCAAGCAGCGCGAGGTTGTGCTGCGTCATCTATATCCCCCCTGGTGTGGTGACGAGACTCGAATCATCGCAGAGGGAGGAGCCGCGTTGGCGGGCGGCGAATCTCCTCGTATGAGCAAGAGGCTCCTTCACTTATGCGCGCTCGCGATCCTTATGGTGCTCCTGACAGGTGCGGCCCCCAGCGGCGCCGCCCCGACCGCAGGAGGGCTCGCCTCCGACAACGTCAGTTACATCACTACGGTTCCCTTCGAAGCGGGAGCGGCTCTCACGGGGGCCCGGATCGTTGGGGACTACCTGTACGTCGCCGGGGCACGGTCGTTCTCCATCTACGACATCTCGGATTCCCTCGACCCGCAGCTGATGAGTGTCACGCGCATCGGTCCCGTGTTCCCGAACGAGGACGTCGACACGAACGGCAAGATTCTGATGATCTCGAACCAGGAGGCGGGCGGAACGTTCGAAGTGTGGAACGTCGAGGACAAGTCGACTCCGGTGAAGCTCGCGACGATGGACGGCATAAGCGACCACACGTTCACCTGCGTCCTTCGTTGCACTTACGGATACGGCGCTGGCGGTTCGATAATCGATCTTCATGAACCCGCCGAACCCCGTTTGATCGGCTACTGGAACACCGGCGGTACCGAGGGTTTCGACACGACCGAGGTTGCGAGCGGGAAGATCCTCACCGCAACACAGAACATCCAACTGCTGGATGGACGGCGTGACCCCGTCCACCCAAAACTGGTTGCGACCGGCCCCAACCCGGACGATCGCCTTATCCATTCGCTTCGGTGGCCCAACGGGGGCCGAGACCGCTTCTTCCTGGTGCAGGGAGAGACACCGTTCTCGCAGAGATGCCGGGCAGATTCGGGCGCGTTCATGACTTGGGACACGCGCGGGTACGAACGCACTCACACCTTTCACATGGTGGATGAGTTCCGTGTTGCGAACGGAACGCTCGTCGACGGGAACCCTCCTGCGGGTGCTGCAGGGTGCACGACGATGTGGTTCCAAGAGCACCCCTCGTTCGACAACGGGGGCCTCGTCGCGGTCGCCTACTTCGAGCATGGCACCCGTTTCCTTGAG
>JAXDJQ010000036.1:0-2964 GCA_034667565.1 Actinomycetota bacterium | reverse complement strand
CCGATCAGGTGATCCATCTATCCACTGCGATCGGCGGCATCGGATCCGCATTGATGACCTCAACGGTCGTCTCCCGGTGAACCGCTCTATCGATCGCCCGCGCTTGGTATCGGATAGTCCCACGGTTCTTCAGCAACTCACGATCCCCGACGCGATCAGTGCTTTGGATGTCCTACCGAGCGACTACATCGATCTCTTCGTCGCCACCACGCCACAAGCAACGGACGCCTCCCCCGAACTGTGGGCGCGAGTCGCGCTAGAGGAGGCGTCCGCCGCCGGCCGGTTCGTGGCATGGCGCTTGCTTCTCGGACTGCGTCTCGAGTCGGAGCCGTCCCAGGATCACGTCGCCGGATGGAAGATCGCGGAGCGCGGCGAAGACTGGATCCGGATCGAGGCAAGCTCTTGGTTCATGACGGCCAACATCGTCTTCACCGTTGCGGAGAACGAGGTCTCGTTTACAACTTTGATCCGCTACGACCGTGCGATCGCGAAGGCGATCTGGACTCCGATATCCGCCATCCATCGTCAACTTGCACCTGGAGTCTTGTACGCAGCAGTGAGACGCATCAACCGACGCAGATGACCTTGCTGATCGATACCTATCTCCCCCGTTACGACGTACGCAGCGCGCATGAGCTCGAGGTTCACGCTTCTGCAGACGCCACTTACCGTGCTGCACGAGCTCTCGATATCAGCCGGTCGCTACCCGTCATGGCGCTCTTCGCGATCAGGGGGATCCCCCACTTCTTGACCGGCAAGGTGAGGCCGAGTCGCTCGTTCACGCTGCAGACCGCGCTTGAAGCAGGCTTCGTGATCCTTGAGGAGAGCCCTCCGAACTTCATCGTTCTTGGCTCGGTCGGAAGGTTCTGGCGACCCGATAGCGGGATGGTTCCGATTGCCGCCGATGATTTCTACGGTTTCGACACCCCAGGGTTCGCGAAGGCGGTTATGACACTCGGCGTTAAGCCGAGAGACGAGGACACGTCGCTATTGACCACCGAGACCCGGGTGCATTGCACGGACCCGTCGGCTCGCCGGAAGTTCCTGCTTTATTGGCGGGCGATCGGGCCCTTCTCGGGACTGATCCGACACCTCATGCTGAACGAGGTGAAACGCACTGCGGAAGGTGGAGTGAGATGAACGGGATGTCGAGGACGTGGGCCATGAGAACAAAGCCGACGACCTAGTTCGACCCTTCATCGGTCGGCTTGTCCGAAGCGTCGATGACGCAGAACAGGTTCCCTTCCGGGTCCGCAAGGACGATGAAGTCCTCGCCCTCCTCCGGAACCCGCGGGTGCAGCGTCGCCCCTAGCCGAAGTAGGCGTTCGACCTCCCCTCGTTGGTCATCGGTGTAGAGGTCGAGGTGTAACCGGTTCTTCCCGACGCGCGGCTCGGGAACCGTGTCGATGGTGACGTTCACCCCGACGCCCTTGGGGTCCTTGAGGATGACCCAGTCATCGGTCGGCGGGGAGCCGGGTTCGTAATGAAGGGCGTCGCGCCAGAAGGCGAACATCGCTTGGAAGTTATTGCAATCGATGACGACCGCCCCAACCTTCAACGCTCACCCACCCTGGTCCACCTAGGTCTGATGTCCGACGCTCGCCGAGGTTACCGCCGGGACCGATGGCCCACGATGAGTTTTAGGTACTCGCGACGTCCTTACATAGATGGAGACAGCTGATCGAGGGCACGCCATAGTCGTGATCTGCGATGCAGGCCGAGTCGCGCGACCGAACGCGGGAACGGTGGACGTGATCGCACGGCTTCGGCTCGAGGCGAAACGGGCCGGACTCGGCTTCGTCCTTCGTCATGCGAACCAGGAGTTGGTGGACCTCCTCGATCTCGCCGGCCTTACCGAGATCGTTGAATCAACGCAGAGCTAAGCCTCGAGGTGGTCCGGTAATCCGAACAGCGGGAAGAGATGCTCGGTGTCGAGGAAGAAGCAGATCCCCGTGATCCGTGTGTCTTCGATCTCGAGCACCTGCAACGACCATGGTGTGAGGCCGCCCTCCGGTGACGGCTTGTACTGGCCGAAGGCAGGCGCACCATTCGCAGTGGTGGCGATCAGTCGAGACCCCTCGCAGGCGTAACCAGGGCCCAGACACCACTTGACGATGTCCTCGTGGGTCTGAAGCCACAGGTCGTAGGGAGGCATCGACCAGGTCGCGTCCTCGTGGAGCAAGGAAGTAAGTGAGTCCATGTCGTAGCGCTCGAAGGCGTCGACGTAGCGGGCGAGTAGAGCCTGCTGGTCGCGGTCGAGGTCTGTGACCGGGTGGGTGGCCACATCCTTGGAGCCCAGTGACACGCGAGCTCGCTGGAGAGTGCTGTTCACGGAAGCGGTAGTCGTGTCGAGCAATTCCGCGACCTCGTCTGCCTTCCATCTGAGAACCTCACGCAGGATCAACACCGCTCTCTGTTGCGGAGGCAGGTGTTGGAGGGCGGCGATGAAAGCCAAGCGGATCGATTCCTTCAGTTCTGCGATCTCAGAGGGATCACCGTTTGTCGGCAGCACCCTGCTGTCGGGGATGGGCTCGATCCAGGTGACTTCCGGGAGCGGTTGCGGCAATGGAGTGTCGGCCGACTGGGCAGGGCCGAGATCCATGGGGCGAGCGCGGCGTTGAGCACCGTTAAGCATGTCTAAACAGACATTCGTTGCGATCCGGTACAGCCACGAGCGGAGCGCCGACCGGCCCTCGAACCGTTCGTAGTTCTTCCATGCCTTGATAAGCGTGTCTTGGACGGCGTCTTCCGCCTCAAAGGTCGAGCCCAACATCCGGTAGGCGTAAGCCGTTAGCTCGCGACGGTATGTTTCGAGCTGCGCTTCAAGCTCAGGTGAGCCCGGCGCTGCGAGGCCCGGAGCCAGGTCGTCTGCAACAAGTTCCTTCATGGCCATCAACACTATGACGACCCCCGACCAGAAAAATCAGCGGTCCGGCGATGATTTTCGGAGTCACCTGCGGTCTT
>JAXDJQ010000035.1:0-3082 GCA_034667565.1 Actinomycetota bacterium | reverse complement strand
TCGAGAAGCAGAAGGAGGGCAAGAAGAAGATGAAACAGATCGGTGCCGTCGAGGTACCTCAATCTGCCTTCATCGAAGCTCTAAAGATCGATCAAGAACCGGCGTCGACATGAAACCACTACTTGTTTCGGGAATGACGCTCGGAATGATCGAAAGAAGTAGTGGTTCAGTGACCGTGCCCGTCACTCGCCAAGGCAGGTGGACCTCTGAGCCCGGCGCGGGCGTGTACGTACACATCCCGTTCTGCAAGCACCGCTGTCACTACTGCGATTTCAATACCTACGAGGGACAGGACTCCTTGCACGATGCGTATGTGGACGCGCTCGTTGCCGACATCTACCGCTCTCCGGCGGGTCCTCCGGCAACGACCGTCTTCTTCGGGGGTGGAACGCCGACCCTTCTGCTGCCACAGCAGCTCGGGCGCGTCTTGCGCGCGATCGAAGCGACGAGCGGCATCGAGCCGGGGGCCGAGATCACCGTCGAGGCGAATCCGGAGACCGTCGACGAGCGCGCGTTCACCGGGCTGCTAGAGGTCGGCTTCAACCGCGTCTCGATCGGGGTGCAGTCCCTCGTCCCCAAGGTGTTACTTGGACTGGGCCGGACACACTCGCCGGAGAGAGCTCTCGGTGCTATCGCTGCCGCCCGTCGAGCCGGGGTGACCGATGTGAACGCGGACCTGATCTACGGCTCACCATGGGAAGCGGAAGAAGATTGGGCTGTCTCGCTCGATGGGGTCATCGCTGCTGAGCCCGATCACGTGTCCGCCTACGCCCTGACCGTAGAGGAAGGGACTCCCTTGTCGACGCTCGTCACCACCGGACGCGTGTCCGACGTTGATCCCGATCTACAAGCGACCCGGCATGCAACTGCATCCGCCGTTCTCGCAGCAGCCGGCTACGAGCGATACGAGGTCTCGAACTGGGCGAAGCCCGGACGGGCATCGGCGCACAACGTTCTGTATTGGTGCGCTGGCAATTACCTGGGTTTCGGGGCCGGTGCGCACGGTCATGTAGATGGACGTCGCTACTGGACCACCCGGCTCCCGCGCGACTTCATCTCCGCAGTAACGGAAGGTGCCACCACAGTGGCCGGCGCCGAGAACGTGGATGGTGACGCGCAGGCAGGAGAAGCACTGATGTTGGGCATGCGCCTCGTCTCGGGTGTCCAGTTGGGTGTCTTCGCGCAACGTTTCGGGACGGATGCGGTCGATTCTCGCCGAGCAGCCCTCGAACGTCTCGAGCGAGATGGTTTGGTCGAGCGAAGCGGGGAGTGGATCCGGATGTCCGAACGCGGGACGTTGCTCGGTAACGAGGTCGGATCATCTTTGCTCTAGGCGATTGAAACTCCACGATCCTCACGATCGGGAGATCGCACGCTTAGCTATCCCGGCTTTCGTCGCGTTGATCGCCGAACCTCTCTACCTGCTGGCCGACACCGCGGTCGTTGGTCATCTAGGCACGCCCGAGCTTGGTGGCCTGGCAGTTGCAGCAACGCTGCTGGTTACGGGCTACAGCTTGTTCATCTTCCTTGCCTACGGGACCACGGGAAGCGTGGCTCGGTTGATGGGAGCGGGCGCCCCTGAACGAGCCGCGCACGAAGGCATCCAGGCGATGTGGCTCGCGGCTGGGATCGCCATCGCCCTGGCATCGCTTGGAGCAGTCTTTGCGGCACCCCTGGTCGAAGCTCTTGGTGCTGCTGGCGAGGTGCGAGCGCACGCGCTGAACTACTTCCGCATCAGCTTGTTCGGGCTCCCACCGTTACTCGTGTCCCTCGCCGGAACGGGGTACCTGCGCGGACTGCAGGACACGCGAACACCGCTGGTGGTCACGCTCGCAGCAAACGTCATGAATGTCGTTATCGAGTGCGTGCTGATATTCGGATTTGGCTACGGTGTGGGAGCGTCCGCGTTCGGCACAGTCATGGCTCAGACCATCGGAGCGATCGTCTATGTGTGGATCGTGGCGGGCGGAGCTCGGCACACGGGGGTGTCCCTCCTGCCTCATCTCGCATCACTCCGTTCCTTGCTGCGTGTTGGCGCCGAGCTCTTCCTCAGGACGATCTCGCTGCGCGGAGTGCTCCTCGCGGCGACGGCAGTTGCGGCTCGTATCGGAACGACAGAGCTCGCAGCGAATCAGGTCGTCCTCGAGATCTGGAACTTCCTTGCGTTCGTGCTCGATGCGGTGGCGATCGCAGGTCAAGCGATCATCGGCCGCACCCTTGGCGCGGGGCGTGCCGACGAAGCGCGAGCTGTCGGCCGTCGGATCATCGAGTGGGGAGTGGCAGCGGGGGTGGTCCTTGGGATCCTGATGATCGGCCTTCGAACGGTGATCGCTCCGATCTTCAGCACCGATGAAGAGGTGGTCACGATGATCGCTTCCGTCCTGGTCCTCGCCGGGCTGTTCCAGCCGATCGCCGGCATAGCTTTCGCTCTCGACGGGGTTCTGATCGGTGCGGGTGATCAGCGCTACCTCGCCTGGGCGATGTTTGGCGCGGCCCTCGTGTTCGTCCCGGGCGCGATCGCCGTCATCGCCTTCGACCTCACCCTGGGTGCGCTGTGGTGGGCGATCGGCGCGTTCATGACGGCCCGCGCCGCGACGCTTGTTTATCGGTTCTCGAGTCCCCACTGGCAGGTCCTCGGGATCAAGGGAACCTGACCCATTCGAAATGCATCCCGTCCGGCACGAGCCACCGGCCACCCCACGTGAAGCCGTTGTCTTCCATGATGCGGACCAGTCTGTGGTCGATGTCGGGGCGGGTGCCGGGCCGGTTCTGGGCCACGTTCAGGTCGATCGCGATACCCCACGAGTGATGTGACAGGCGGCCGCCCGGATTCGAGTCGATGAAGCGAGCGCTGTAGCACCCTCCGAAGTCTCCTGGATCGATCGTGAACGCTAGACCCGCGTGCAGCACATCCCGCAAGGCATGCGTTAGCTGTGGGAACAGGGCGCGGTGGCAGGTGATCGATCCGAGTATCGGCACTCGTTTCGCGGTGATGTTCTTTTCCCGCCAGCCCGGTTGAACGTCGATGGAGCCATCCCCATTCGGATCCGCAGCGAATTCTCCGAAGACGCTCTTTATCTGC
>JAXDJQ010000034.1:0-3335 GCA_034667565.1 Actinomycetota bacterium | reverse complement strand
GCTTCCTTCGCGTGGGTCGATGCGGATGTTCTGGATCACCCCCGCGGCCTTGGCTCTCTTGCGTTGTTCGAGCTTCTCGATCGGAGTCACGTCTTCAAGGGTTGCGATCCAGTGGCGAAGGTTCTCGGCCCGAAGTTCCTCGGGTGGCATCGAGATCTTCTTGAAGAAACCACTGAGGCTGGCCACGACCGGGGATTATGGCAGTATCGCCCGGAGTACCCGCGATGCAACGCAAGGAGCCTTTGACAGCGAATGCACACCATCATCGCCGGCTGCGGCCGGGTTGGCTCGGCACTCGCTACCAACCTCGAACGCCTCGGCCACTCTGTTGCCGTCGTCGATAAGAACGCGAAAGCGGTCGAGAGACTCAAGGCAGATTTCGCAGGCAAGTTCATCGTTGGGTTCGCTTTCGACCGAGAGGTCCTCAGCGAAGCCGGCATCAAGGATGCCCAAGCCTTCGCGTCCGTGACGAGCGGTGACAACTCGAACATCGTGTCAGCCCGGGTGGCCAAGGAGCACTACCGGGTGCCCCAGGTGGTCGCTCGTATCTACGACCCCCGTCGAGCTCAGATCTATCAACGCCTCGGGATCCAGACCGTTGCTACCGTCCGGTGGACGACTGACCAGATCTTGCGTTCGCTTCTCCCTGAGGACGTACCGGTCGAGTACACGGTGGACAACGGTGAGGTGGTCATCACCGCCGTGCCGGCTCCAGCCGAGACGATAGGTAAGGCGGCGCTCGACCTCGATCTCGACGGCCAGCGGCGGGTTATCGCCGTGTCTCGTTTCGGTGTGCCGCGGGTTCCCGCCAAGGGATTGACGATCCAGGACGGCGACATCCTCCACATCTCGATCGTGCGCACGGAGCTTCCGTCTTTGGACGAAGCGTTGAAGAAGATCGGCGCCCCTGAGTGAGCCCCAAGAGCATGCGTATCGCCATCGCGGGGGCCGGAAACGTTGGTCGGTACGTCGCCAAGGACCTGAAGCAGCGCGGTCACGATGTAGTTGTCATCGAACAGAACAAGGATCTCGTCGAATCACTCCAGGCTGATTACGACGTCCACTGGGTGATCGGCGATGCATGTGAGCTACACACGCTCGATGCGGTGGTTCTCTCCTCATGCGAGGTGATGGTCGCCGCGACCGGTGATGATGAAGACAATCTCGTTATCGCGCTGCTCGCCAAACAGGAGTTCGCGGTTCCTAGGGTCGTGGCGCGCGTGAACCACCCGGACAACTCGTGGCTCTTCACCGAAACGTGGGGCGTTGATATAGCGGTCAGCACCCCGCAACTGCTCACCTCGCTTGTTGAGGAAGCGGTTTCGGTCGGCGACCTGGTCCGGCTTCTGGATCTAGAGAAAGGCAAAGTTGCGTTGCTCGAGGTGCGCCTGGCCGAAGGTTCGCCCGCGGTTGGCAAGACGATCGGCGCTCTCAAGATGCCACCCGATTGCACGGTGGTTGCCGTCGTGCGCGACAACCATGTGATCGCACCGATGCCGGACACGCCGCTTCATACCGACGACGAGGTGCTTGCCCTCGCTTCCACGGAAGCCGAAAAGGATCTGAAGACCGCCCTCACGGGCGATATCTGATGGATCGTGACACCGCCCTAGTTATCGTTAAGAAGTACACGAACAAGGACATCACGTTCCGTCACCTCGTCTCCGTCGAGGGTGTGATGCGTGCCCTTGCCGAGCATTTCAACGAGGACCAGGATCGATGGGGTTGGGCCGGTCTGTTCCATGACCTCGACTACGACGTGACCTTCGAGGACCACTCGCAACATCCTCAGATGGGCGTTGGATGGCTGCGTGAAGAAGGGTTCGATGACGAGGAGGTCTTGCAAGCGATCCTCGACCATAGGGGGATGCAACCGGATCATCCTCTGATGTCTAAGGCATTGATCCATGCCGACGGTGTCGGGGGCTTGCTCGTCGCGTGTGCCTTGGTCCGCCCGGAGAAGGCGGTTGGCATGAAGGTCTCCTCCGTGAAGAAGAAGCTCAAGGAGAAATCATTCGCGCCCGGCGTCGAACGCGAGAACGTCCACGGAGTCGAGGGATCGATCGGACTGCCCCTCGATGAGTTCCTCGCTATCTCGATCACCGGCCTGCAGAGGGTTGCACCCGAGATCGATCTCGCCTAATCCGCGGCTCGCTTCCTTTCTTTCCTGCGTTTGAAGAACCATCCCAGCGCGACGAGGACGAGTGCGCTCGCTATGACCAGGGTGGGGATGTCGAAGTAGCTGAGTATCGAATGCCAGTTGTCCTCGACGACAACCCCGAGCCACGTCAGCGCGAACGTCCACGGGATGACACCAAGGAACGTGTAGAGCGTGAACCTGCCGAACGGCATCTTCGCCATCCCGGCGGGGACCGAGATGAATGTCCTGATAACCGGGAGAAGGCGCGAGAAGAAGGTCGCCGTCTCCCCATGTCGGGCCCACCACTCCTCGGCCTTGTCGATGTCGTGACTTCGGATGAAGACGTATCTCCCATAGCGATCGAGCAGATCCCGGCCGAAATAGCGGCCCCCTGCATAGGCCAACCACGAACCGATCAGATTCCCGAGGACACCGGCGGTGGCTACCCAGAAGAAGTCCAGGGTGCCGTTCGCCGAGTACCAGCCACCGACGAGCATCGTGACTTCACTAGGGAATGGGATGCAGGCGGATTCGGCCAGCATCAGCAAGAAGATGGCCGCATACCCGAAGTCCGTGACCCACCTCTCCATTAGGTTGATCAGGGCGTCCATGGGCCGGGATGGTACGTGTAACGAGGGCTCGGGCACGCTTGGAACAACTGCCTCGGATCGGCAGGTGGTTTGACAGCCCGGGCTAAATAGTGGGATAAGCCCAACCCCAGGGGTCCCTTGAAGAGGGCCCATGCGGTCTCGTCCCACGTCGCAGACCCATAGATAAGGAGACGCGTGTCTAAACCGCTAGTGATCGTCGAGTCGCCCGCGAAGGCGAAGACGATCGGCAAGATCCTCGGCAAGGACTTCACCGTGGAGTCCTCGATCGGTCACATCCGTGACCTCCCCGCAAGCGCATCCGAGATCCCTGCTGCCTACAAGACGTTCCCGTGGGCCCGCTTAGGCGTCGACGTCGAGAACGATTTCAAGCCCCTATATGTCGTTTCGTCTCGCAAGAAGGACCAGGTCAAGAAGCTCAAGCAGCTCGTCAAGAGCGCGACCGAGGTCTACATCGCGACGGATGAAGACCGCGAGGGTGAGTCGATCGCCTGGCACCTACTCGAGGTACTTGCCGTTCCTCAAGAGATCCCCGTTAAGCGGATGGTTTTCCACGAGATCACCGCGACGGCGGTTAAGAACGCTCT
>JAXDJQ010000033.1:0-8158 GCA_034667565.1 Actinomycetota bacterium | reverse complement strand
AACAAACTTCGTAGCGGTAGGACTGCTACTCAACATCCACATGCGGCGGTACCTATGACCGAGAGCGAACCAAAGCGGCGCGAACGCGCAGCCGACCTAGAGGGGGGCAAGCCGCCCGAGATCGGGGCCGACGCGCGCCGATCAGAGCCCAAGGATCAAGAACCGAAGAAACCGCGCGAGCGTGCGAAACCGCGCCCGAAGCCGAAGGCGGAGACAGAGGACGCCACTCAGGAACCGAAGAAGAAGACGACCCGGAGGCGAAGTACTCCGAAGAAGCCGGCCCAGCCACAGGCCGAGAAGGCCCAGGTGGTCGAGTCGAAGCCTGCCGAGAAACCCAGCGAGCGATCGGGATCACCGGCCAAGAGCTCGCGATCGAGGCAGAAGGGTCGCGGCCCCCGCAAGCGTTCCCAGCCACCGCCATTGGCCAACGACCGCGTCATGTTGGTCCGTGACGACCCCAATGGGATCCAGGTTGCCGTCCTGGAAGAAGGCGAGATCGTCGAGCACTACGTGACGCGCCCAGAGGATCGCTCGATCGCGGGCAACGTCTACCTCGGCAAGGTTCAGAACGTCCTGCCCGGGATGGAGGCTTCCTTCATCGATATCGGTGAGTCGCGCAACGGGGTGCTCTACGCCGGCGAAGTGGGCATCGCGGGCGACGAAGGCGAAGAGGTTCCCCGGATCGAGACCGTCTTGCGCTCCGGGCAACCGATCCTCGTACAGGTCACGAAAGACCCGATGAGCCACAAAGGGGCACGGCTCACAGCGCTCGTTTCGATCGCGGGACGTCACCTTGTCCTCGTGCCGAATCAGAAGTCATTAGGTGTCTCGCGTCGCCTTCCCGACAAGGAACGCGCGCGCTTACGTGACATTGCCCAAGACATCATCCCGGCCGAGCATGGACTGATCATCCGAACGGCGGCTGAGGGTGCAAGCAGGCGCGATCTCGAACGGGATCTGGAGCGGGTTCTCGAAACCTGGAACGAGATAGAGAAGAAGCGCAAGAACGCGAAGGCACCCGCCCTTCTATACGAGGAGCCCGAGCTCGAGCTGCGCATCATCCGCGATCTCTTCAACCGCGAGGTTCAACGCTGTGTTGTGGACGATCGGGATCTCGAGAACAAGCTTCGTGACTACATCCGCGCAACGACCCCCGACCTAGATCACAGGTTGGAGCTCTACACAGGCGACCTCCCGATCTTCGAGGAGTATCGGATCGTCGAGCAGATCCGCAAGTCACTCGATCGCCGCGTGTGGCTTCCGTCGGGTGGTCATCTCGTGCTCGACAGGACCGAAGCGATGACCGTCATCGATGTGAACACCGGGAAGTTCGTCGGCAAGTCCAACCTCGAAGAGACGGTTTTCAGGACGAACAAGGAAGCCGCGGTCGAGGTCTCCCGGCAACTGAGGCTCAGAGACATCGGCGGGATCATCGTCATCGACTTCATCGACATGGAGGACACCAAGAACCGAGAAGAGGTTCAGAAGGTCTTCCGCGCCGAGCTGGAACGGGATAGGACACGCACCCAAGTGTTCGATATCTCGCCGCTTGGGTTGGTCCAGATGACTCGGAAGAACGTGTCGGCGGGGATCGTCGAGGCGTTCAGCGACCCTTGTCCCACCTGCGAAGGCCGGGGCCTGTTGATCCACGACGTGGACTGAGTCCCCGGCCTTCGGTTATCCTTTGTCAGCCCTCGTTCGGGGGCCGTTTCGTCTCTCCAAGGAGAAGCTTTGTACGCCATCATCCGCGCGGGCGGGAAGCAGCACAAAGTCGCCCCAGGCGACGTCATAGAGGTCGAGCGGGTCAAGGACTCTTCCGACTCCCTCGAATTCGTCCCCCTGCTCGTCGTGGACGACAAGGGCAAGGCCCGGTCCGGCAAGTCCGACCTTGCCAGCGCCAGGGTCACTGCATCGATCGTGGGCGAGTCCAAGGGCCCCAAGATCGAGGTCGTGAAGTACCGGAACAAGACCGGCTACCGCAGGAACACGGGTCACCGGCAGAAGTACACCACTATCAAGATCGACGACATCAAGCTCAGCGGCGGACGGTCGTCGGGCAAGGCCGCGGACACCAAGACCGAAGAAAAGACCGAAGAGGAGTAGCTCGATGGCACACAAGAAAGGCGCCGCTTCATCACGCAACGGACGCGAATCCGAGTCCAAGCGACTCGGGGTCAAGGCGTACGGCGGCGAGACGGTGCAACCGGGAACGATCATCATCCGGCAGCGCGGCACCAAGGTTCATCCCGGGTTCAACGTAGGCCGGGGTGGTGACGACACGCTGTTCTCGACCGCCGATGGCGTCGTGAAGTTCCACCAGATGCGCGGCCGTCGCGTCGTCTCCGTCGTCTCCGAGTAATCCCGGGGCCGCTCTTCAGCGGCACTCCTAATGGCATTCATAGATGAAGTCACCGTCCACCTCTTCGCCGGCGCGGGTGGGAACGGAGCCGTAGCTTTCCACCGCGAGCCGTACAAGCCGCGCGGTGGTCCCGACGGTGGCAATGGGGGAGATGGCGGAAGCATCGTGCTGCGGGCGGATGGATCGGTTGGCACCTTGCTGGAGCTACGTGACCACCCCCACATCAAAGCTTTGAAGGGTGCGCACGGTGAGGGCAAACGCAAGCACGGTGCGAATTCAGACGACCGCGTCGTCCTCGTTCCTCCCGGAACGATGGTCTTCGACGCGACGGGTGTCCTCCTCGCGGATCTAGCCGGGCCCGGGGACGAGATCGTCGCCGCTCGGGGTGGCCGAGGGGGCCGCGGGAACGCTCACTTCACCAGCTCTACACGCCGGACGCCTGGTTTCTCCGAGATGGGGGAGCCGGGTGAAGAGAAGAAGCTTCGTTTGGAGCTGCGTCTCCTTGCCGACGTCGGGCTCGTGGGCTTCCCGAACGCCGGCAAGTCCACGCTGATCTCTCGCATCTCGGCGGCGAAACCCAAGATCGCCGACTATCCCTTCACAACGCTCGTTCCGAACCTCGGAGTCGTGCGCCACGGTGAGGACACGTTCGTCGTTGCCGACATCCCTGGGTTGGTTCCGGGTGCATCGGAAGGAAAGGGTCTGGGACATCGCTTCCTTCGTCATGTCAGTCGTGCGGCGGTTCTGGTGTTCCTCGTCGACCTCGCTGCGATCGATCGCGACCCGATGAAGGACTTCGAGGTGCTTAAGGACGAGCTCGAGCGTTTCGATCCCGACCTTGCCTCCCGGCCGTCGCTCGTGGTTGCCACGAAGACCGATGCTGTTCCGCAGGCAGAGGTGCCTCAAGGTGCGCTTCCGATCTCCGCGGTTTCTGGGGAGGGGATCGATACGTTGCTGCGCGTTCTATCCGAGCTCGTGACCGAGTCGCGAGCATCTGCACCTCGCCGGCAGGGATATGTACGTCACGTGATGCGGGACGACCCAACGACCGTTTCCCGGGAAGACACCGCGTGGCGCGTAAACGGTCGCGAGGTCGAACGTCTCGTAGCGACAACGGATATCGATAATGAAGAGGCCCTTCTACGCTTACAGAAGCGTCTGATAACTATCGGCGTCGAGCGCGAGCTGGCCGCAGCCGGGGCCAAGACGGGCGACGAGGTGCGCATCGGCGACATGGCTTTCGACTTCGAGCCCGAGGACCGATGAGACCAGCCCTGGTTGCCGGAGATCGCTTGGTTGTGAAGGTTGGAACTTCCTCGATAGTCGATGCGACGGGTCATCCAGATGAGGCAAGGCTGGCTCGGTTGTGCGACGGCGTGGTCGCAGCCAAGGCCTGCGGCGTCGACGTGATAATCGTTTCGTCGGGCGCCATCGCCGCGGGGCTCCAGCCGTTAGGGATCGGCACCCGACCGACCGACATCCCCAGCCTTCAGGCGGCGGCAGCGGTGGGCCAAGGGCGACTGCTGCAGCACTACGCGGCGATGCTCCTAGACAGGGGCCTCGTTTGCGCACAGATGTTGCTCACTCAACATGACTTCGTTCATCGTCAGCAGTACCTGAACGCACGCAACACGCTGGACCGACTCCTTGCGTTGGGCGCGGTCCCGGTTGTGAACGAGAACGACACCGTTGCGACCGATGAGATCCGATTCGGTGACAACGATCGTCTGGCCGCACTTGTCGGCAATCTCGCAAGGGCGAAACTGCTGGCTCTTCTGACCGATGCCCGCGGCCTCCATGCGCAAGATCCGCGCAGGTTTCCGGACGCTCCGTTGCTGAGCGAGGTCGAGCGCATCACCCCGGAGCTCGAGAAAGCCGCCGGTGGGAGCGGGAGTGACCTAGCCACCGGGGGCATGGCCTCCAAGATCGCGGCGGCGTGGGTGGCGACCTTCTCCGGCGTGGGCGTTGTCGTCGCTTCTACGGAAGAAGCGTCTCTCGATCGACTGATCGCCGGCGAGGCGGTCGGGACCTATTTCCATCCACACCCAACCAGAGCGTCGGCTCGACGGTTGTGGATCGCCTTCGCTCAGCCCCCGCAAGGATGTGTAGTGGTCGATGCGGGAGCGAGGAAGGCGATGGTTGAAGACAATCGAAGCCTGTTGGCCGTTGGCGTCGTCGATGTCCAAGGAAGCTTCGACGCGGGTGCGACCGTCGATGTGAAGGAAGGCGACAAGGATGTCTTCGCGCGGGGGTTGATACGCTTCGATGCGAAGGGATTGATCGAGGCACGCGGCAAGCCCAGCGCGGAGCTGGCCGGCCGGGAGGTCATCCACCGAGATGAGCTTGTGATCCTGGAGGGTAGATGAGCTCGGTCACTCAACTCTGCGAACGAGCGGCGGAAGCCGCACCCAGTATCGCCACCCTTACCTCAGCCACCAAGGATTCTGCTCTCAGAGCGATGGCGGGAGCATTGGAGGATTCAGCAACCGCGCTTCAGGCAGCCAACGAGCGCGATGTCGAAGCGGCTCGCGCCGGAGGTACCTCTGCCACTCTGATCGATCGCCTGACGCTGACCGACAGCCGCTTAGCGTCGATGGCGGCGGGGCTGCGTGCGGTCGCCGATCAGCCCGATCCGATCGGAGAGGTGACCGAGGGCTGGACGAGACCGAACGGGTTGTCGATCCAGAAGGTCCGCGTTCCCCTTGGGGTCGTCGCAGTGATCTACGAGGCCCGACCGAACGTCACGGCGGACGTGTCCGGTCTCTGCCTCAAGTCGGGAAATGCGTGCCTGTTGCGCGGTTCATCGATCGCGGTCGAGTCGAATCGGGCGATCGTGGAAGTGTTGGTCGAGGCTGGTTCCGCCTCGGGCATCCCCGATGGAGCCATCCAACTGATCGAAGACACCACCCGAGCCTCTGCACTTGAGTTGATGCAGGCGAAGGGGTTGGTAGATCTGCTGGTTCCTCGCGGTGGGAGGGCTCTCATCGAGTCCATCGAGGAGAACGCTCGCGTTCCCTTCATCATCGATGGTGACGGGAACTGCCACGTGTTCGTGGACCGGGCCGCAGACCTCGAGAAGGCGGGCGACATCATCGTCAACGCCAAGACATCGCGACCGAGCGTTTGCAACGCTGCAGAAACGCTATTGGTTCATGAGGAGATCGCCGACAAGTGGCTTCCTTCCGCGCTCGACCGTCTATCGGCCGCGGGGGTGACGATCAGGGGTGACGATCGAGTTCGCCAGCTGTGGCCCGACGCAGAGACCGCGACCGAAGAGGACTGGACAACCGAGTACCTCGATCTGAAACTAGCCGTGAAGGTCGTTCCCTCGTTGGATGCGGCTATCCGGCACGTCAACCGTTACGGGACCTCGAACACCGACGCGATCGTCACCGAAGACCTGGCAGCAGCGCGGCGGTTCGTTCGCGAGGTCGATTCCGGCTCCGTTTTCGTCAACGCTTCGACCCGTTTCTCCGATGGAGGCGAGTTCGGTTACGGGGCCGAGATCGGCATCTCGACGCAGAAACTCCACGCGCGGGGCCCGATGGGCCTGCGCGAGCTGACGACGCTGAAATACGTCGTGTGGGGAGACGGCCAGATCAGGGAGTGACCGCTTTTCCGCCTTCTATCCCTGCGAATCGGGTTCACTAGTCGCCATGAACCCATCCAGCGGGCATGGAGGGGCTCGCCTTGGCGTCTTGGGCGGCACCTTCGATCCCATCCACATCGGTCACCTCGTGGCGGCTTCGGAGGCGATGCACCGGTTCGCTCTCGAACGCGTCACGCTCGTTCCCACGGGCCGGCCGTGGCAGAAGTCCATCTATTCCGACGCCGAGGACCGTTTCATGATGGCCACACTGGCGGCAGCAACGCACCCCAGACTCTCGGTCTCTCGTGTCGAGATCGACAGGAAAGGCCCTACCTACACGGTGGACACCTTGGAGACCTTTCGATCTTTCTTCCCCGAACATGAGCTCTTTTTCATCGCGGGTGCGGACGCGGTCCTCGAGTTGAAGACCTGGCATCGGGTCGAAGACATAGCGGGGCTGGCGGAGATCATCGCCGTCACCCGACCGGGATCGACCCTCGAGGATCTCGACACGCCAGAGGGGTGGCCGAACGTTCACATCATGGAGATGCCGGCGTTGGCGGTCTCTTCGACCGATATCCGACGCCGCGTCGGCGAAGGGGTCCCCATCGATTACCTCGTGCCGAGCCAGGTCCATGCCTTCATCCGGGACCGCGGTCTGTACGCAGGCGTGTCGGAGGTGAGCCGTGCCTGAGAACCTCGGACCGCGCGGGGAGGCACTTCGAACGCGACGGGCGAAGTCGCGTCGCCGGACCTTGACCGGTGGGGGAACCGCTGCGATCGTCGCGGGGCTCCTCGTTGCCGGCGGGGTCGCGTACCTCGCAACGGATGATGCACCTCCCTCCGCCGTTCAACCCGAGCCGACGGCTGCGCCGGCGGACAGCGTGACCTCCACGCTCGTGTTCGGAACGCGCGAGGGCGGAGGTCCAGCCATCTGGCTGGCACTGCTCGCGTACGACGAAGAAACGCAAGTTGGTTCGGTCATCTACATACCGGCGCACTCGGCAGTGGAGGTTCCGGGACGGGGGCTTCAAGGGGTGGGGGATTCTCTGGAGTCGGGTGGACCACCTCTGCTGTTGGTCAGCACGGAGAACCTGCTCGGGATCGACATCGACAACTACCTCGAGCTTTCCGACCGGGACGCCCGCACGTTCTTCGAAGCGACCGGGCCGATCTCCGTGGACGTGCCTGAACAAGTGAAGGTGGCCGTAGGCAAGGAGCGGGCGCGCTTGATCTTCGACGAGGGTCTGCAACGGCTGGCTCCCGACTTCCTCGTGCAGCTTCTGTACACCCGGGGACTCGAATCCGACGACATCGAGTTCGGCACGCGGCACATCGCGTTCTGGGACGGATTGTTCGATGCGTTCGCCGGCGACCCCGAGAACCTGGCGGCCGCTGCTAAGGCGGCGCGCGGTGCATTCATCGAGTCCGATGCGGACATCACCACCCACGCGCAATTGCTATCAAGGCTGGCATCACTCGATGCCGCGGAGCGAACGATCACTTCATTGCCCGTCGAACAGGTCAGCGTCGGTGGTAGCGAGCTCTACTCGGTCGATAGCGAGGATGTTGCGGCGTTGATGGACTCGCTGTTGTCGGGAGTTTCGGATCCTCAGGATGAGATCAAGGTTCAGGTCCTCAACGGCAACGGCGTTCCGGGTATCGGTCAAGAGGTGGCCGAGAAACTCATCGGCGGTGGGTTCCGCGTCGTCTTGACGGGCAACGCGCGCCGTCTGAACTACGAGCACACATTGATCATCACCTATGACGATTCGGCCGAGGGTCAAGCGTTGGCGAGGCGTGTTCGGGACCTGATCGGGGTAGGTGAGGTTCAGGTCTCGTCACAGTCCCAAGGTATCGTTGACCTCACGATCGTGATCGGAAAGGACTTCCTGCGGATACGTTGAGCACGCCCCGTACCGAGCTGGTTCACGCCGCCGCGGCCGCTGCTGCGGCCAAGAAGGCCGAGCAGATCGTCATCCTCGATGTCTCCAAGCAGCTCGTGATCACAGATCATTTCCTCATCTGCAGCGGAGGGTCAGACCGTCAGGTTCGATCCATCGCGGACGAGGTTCAGAAGAGCTTGGCAACCGAGCAAGGGATCAAGCCCTTCCGGCGTGAGGGCGAGCGGGAAGGCAGATGGGTCCTGCTGGACTATGAGGACTTCGTCGTTCACGTCTTCCACCGGGAGGATCGCGAGTATTAAGACC
>JAXDJQ010000032.1:0-2748 GCA_034667565.1 Actinomycetota bacterium | reverse complement strand
GGGTTCTCGCACCGGGGCGCGCAAGTGATCACCGTCGCGATCTACCAAGAGCAAGGACGTCGGGCTGGTGGGCGTCTTCGGCTCGATATATCCCTCGACCCCCTTCCGCTCGCGCACGAACGGCTCCAACTCGACCAGCCCTGGGTTGCCCTTCTTGGAGAAAAACGCTCGGATCCGATCTCCCAGATTCATAAGACCAGGTTAGCCCTTGCGGTTCTTCACCTCTTCGATCAACTGCGGAACGATCTTCAGCGCGTCGCCGACAACGCCGATGTCCGCGATGGAGAAGATGGGAGCCTCCTCGTCTTTGTTGATCGCGATGATCTTCTTGGCACCCTTCATGCCCACCATGTGTTGAGTGGCGCCGGAGATACCGATCGCGATGTAGACACCCGGCTTAACGGTGATGCCGGTCTGTCCGATCTGCATCGCATAAGGAACCCAGCCGGCATCGACGACCGCTCGGGTCGCACCGACGGCTCCTCCGAGCAATTGGGCCAGCTCCTCGAGCAGTTTAAAGTTGTCCGGCTCTTGTAGACCGCGGCCCCCGGAGACGACGACGGGCGCGGCATCGAGCTTCGGACCCGAGGATTGCTCCTCGTGTCGCTCGACACGCTTGGCTTTCTTCACTTCGTCGGGAAGGTCAACCGTCACGTCCTGAACCGTTGCGCTCCCACCGGAGGCACTCGGTTCGAACGACTTCGGTCGCACGAGAACGAGCTTCGGCGAACCTTCGAGGTCAACGTCAACGAGCTGCGTCCCACCGAAGATCGAGGTCTGTGCCTTATCGACCGAAAGGACGTCGGTTGCGTTGCCCATCAAGGTCGAACCCGTCTTCGCCGACAGGCGTCCCGCTATGTCGCGCGAGTCGTAGGTGTTCGGGAACAGGACGAGATCGGGACTGTGCTGCCCGATCAGTTCGAACAAAGCATGCGCGTGAGGTTGCGCGATGTAGTCGTCAAAGGTCGCATCCTCGCTCGCGTGAACGACCGATGCGCCGTATTCACCGAGCTTCGTCGCTGCTTCCTTCGCACCGGCACCGAATACGACGGCCTCGGCGTCACCCAGATCACGAGCCTTCGTAAGAAGTTCGAGAGCGGGCGGATCGAGCTGACCCTCATGTACCTCTGCGTAGACCCAGATCTTCGCCATGTCTAGATCACCTTCGCTTCTTTGAGGAAATCCGCGATCTTCGCGGCTCCGGTTCCGTCGTCTTCAAACACCTCGCCGGCTTTGCGCTCTTCGGCAGGTGTGATCTGTGCGATCTTCTGCTTGATAGCTACTTCATCGCCCGAGAGACCAAGGTCCCCGAGTGAGAGCTGCTCCAGGGGTTTCTTCTTCGCAGCCATGATGCCTTTGAAGGACGCGTAACGCGGCTCGTTCACTCCTGCCGTGACGGTCATCACCGCAGGCAACTCGCACTCGACCACGTGATAGCCGGTTGCGGTCTGACGATTCACCTTGGCGCTGTTTCCATCGACGGACTCGACGCTCTTGACGAACGTGACCTGGGGAACCCCAAGGAACTCGGCAAGGGTTCCGGGCATCGTGCCCGTGTACCCGTCGGTCGACTCAACACCAGCGATCACGAGATCGAACTCGTTGCGCTTGATGGCGGCGGCCAACACCCGGGCGGTTACCAAGGCGTCGGCGCCTGCAAGGCTGTCGTCGGAGATCAGGATGCCCTTGTCGGCGCCCATCGACAGCCCGCGGGTCACCGCTTCCCGAGCCTGTTCCGGGCCCATGGAGACGAGGGTCACCTCGCCGCTGCCGGCCTTCTCCTTCAGCTGGAGCGCTGCCTCGACCCCGAACTCGTCGCCCGGGTCCAGAACCCCCTGGACCCCGGTGCGCTTGAGGCGGTCGCCGTCCATCTCGGGCGGCACGTTGGGGTCGGGGATGTGCTTCACACACACCACGATGTTCACGAAAAGGTCCTCCCAGTATGGGTCTACGGACGAAGTGCTAACTGTAGCAAGCACCCTACCAAAGCTCGGTTTGAGCTAAACCAGATCACGCGGCCCGATAGTAGGTGATGCCGTCTCGCTCCTCGATCACGGTTCCTCCGTCGTCTTCGATCAGGTCGAGGTGCGCAACGATCTCCGAGACCGACAGGAAGATGTCGTACCCCTTGACCCCCGGGAACATCTGTTGGGCGAGGTCGTAAGGACTTTGCCCGCGCCCCGTTAGGAGCTTCGCTACTTCCTTCTTTCGATCTCGGTGCTGTGCGATCGTCGAATCGATCAGCCCGATCACATCCTCGATCGGATCCCCATGACCCGGGTAGGCGATCGACGGATCCATCTTGCGGAAACGTTCCAAGGTCTCTAGATAGTCAACGAGCGAGCGCCGTCGCTGCGTGTGGTCTTCGAGGCTTGGCTCGAGCAAAGGGTTAGGCGACACGTGGGGCAGGAGTTGGTCGCCCGCGAACAGAACGCGTGAGTGGGGTTCGAAGTAAACGAAATGCCCTCCACTGTGTCCGGGAACGTGGTGGGCCTCTAGTTGGAAGGTATCGAACTCGAACTTGTCACCGTCGTGGACGGGCAGAAGGCTCGGGATGTCCAACCAGGGGCGGGGGTCTTTCTTTCGGTGCTCGTCCATCTTCATCAGTAGGTCGAGAGGCATCCCGGCCTGTAGCAACAGACGGCCGAAGTGCATCCGCATCCCCTTGCCGGTCATGCGGTCGAGCTCGTGTCCGGGGAAATGAACCTCGATATCCATCGCCTGGAGCCACGGCACCAGCCCGTAGTG
>JAXDJQ010000031.1:0-6849 GCA_034667565.1 Actinomycetota bacterium | reverse complement strand
GAGTACGAAGAGAAGCTCTTAGGACATCTGCAGTCGCTGGCGATCGACGGGGTCGTACCGGCTGAGGCGTTGACGACCGGACCCCAGGATGCATCGAAGCTCTGGTGGGAGTCGTTCCGGAAGAAGATGGTTGCAGAGTCAAAGACGCATGGCCTGTCTCGCAATCTCTGGAACCTACAGACCACCGTGATCCTCGGGCTCGCGGGTGCCGCGGTCGTGCTGTTGTTCTACATCGCGATCGGATTCCACGATCTCGATGACGTTCAGGATTCGGGCCTTCTGACCTTCGACACGCTCGCCATGATGGCGGGATTCTTCGTTCTCGTTACAACGGGTGCTTCGTCGCGGCAGACCGATACTCCGGAGGGACGCCAAGCCGCGGCCCGGTGGCTGGGCGTCAAGAAGTCGATGGAGCAAAGCCCTTCGTTCGGTTCGATGCCGCCGACCGGGGTGATCGTTTGGGAGCGCCATCTGGCGTACGCGACTGCGATGGGAGTCGCGACTCAGGTAACGCGGTCGTTGCCCATGGGGGCCGAGAGCGACACCGAAGCATGGACGGGGAGCTCGGGACAATGGCGTCGTGTCGAGGTTCGCTACCCCCGCGTCCGTCCGGGTTGGGGACGTCACCCGATGCTGGCGATCCTTCTAGGGGCCGTCGGTTCGTTCGCCGGCTTCAAGCTCCTCCGTTTCTCGCTGTCGTTGGAGGTTGGTTTCCACGTTCCGTTCGTCTGGCTGATCCCGGTGGTGCTTGGTTGCTTGGGCACCCTGATGTTGCTTCGTTCTGTACCTCAACTGGGCCTGGGGGTGGCTGACCTTTTCGCACGAAGGGAGGTGAAAGGGAAGGTGCTGCGGTGCCGTGTGCGTAGCTCGCCCGTGCCCCATCCGGCCAACGAGCAGCCCTACTCGCGTTACTTCGTCGCACTGGATGACGGGCAGGCGGCCAGGGTCGATGCCTACCGAGTGAGTACGAAGAAGTATCCGAGCTTCTATCAAGGACAAGCCGTGACCCTGACGATCTCGCCGAGGCTCGGCTACATCTGGGCCTCCGAGTAAGACCAAACCCTCTGGACTCGGGTTCGACTGCGACGGAGGATGTCGGGATGCTTGACGATCAGGTATTCGGCGCCCGTGTGCTCATCGTCGATGACGAGCCGGAGGACATCGCAACCCTGAAAGAGGTCCTACTCAGCGGCGGGTTCAAACGAATCATCAGCACCCCCGACTCGTCCGAGGCCCTGTCTCTATACAAGGAGTTCCACCCCGACATCGTCCTGGTCGACCTCGACATGCCGTCGCCCAATGGACTCGAGCTGATGAAGCTTCTCCAGGGCCATGAACCCGGTGTTAACGACCCCCCGATGGTCATCTTCACGAACGAGGTCGCAGATGAGGTCACGGAGGCCGTACTCGGGGCCGGAGCGGTGGACTTCATCCGCAAGCCGAACAACCGTAATGAGGTCCTCGTCCGAGTCACGAACCTCCTCGAGAACTACTTCATGCACTTCGAGCTCCGGTCCCAGAACGAGACCTTAGAAGAGCGGGTGCGCCAACGCACACTTGAGCTCAACGATGCACGGCTCGAGACGCTCGAACGCCTGGCGATAGCGGCGGAGTTCCGTGACGACGACACCGGCGAGCATACGAAGCGTGTCGGGTTCTCATCGACGCTGCTCGCGGTAGCGGCTGGAATGCCGCCCGAGTACGTCGAGCGGATGGCATCTGCAGCTCCGCTACATGACGTCGGCAAGATCGGGATCCCCGATGCGATCCTTCTCAAGCCCGCGAAGCTGACCGACGAAGAGTTCACGATCATGCAGAGCCACACGACGATCGGCGGGGAGATCCTTCGGGGGGGCACGTCTCACGTCTTGTCACTCGCGGACGAGATCGCGTTGACGCACCACGAGAAGTGGAACGGGAAGGGCTACCCGAATGGCCTAGCGGGGGAGGCGATCCCGGTGAGTGGACGGATCGTGACGTTGTCTGATGTCTTCGATGCCCTCACGCACGCTCGCCCGTACAAGAAGGCATGGCCACTGGACGAAGCGATCGCTGAGATCCGCGACTCGGCAGGCACCCACTTCGATCCCGCGCTAACGACCTTGTTTCTAGAACAAGTGGTTCCTAAGATCCCAAGCTAGCGGGTTGGTTTCGCTTTTGCTCCTGGTGCTTTGATGGCGGACAGCTCTTCCCACGTCTTCTCCGTGGTGATCGGGAAGTCGTAGAGGCTCGCCCCCAGTGCATCGTGTTCCTTGATCGCGCGCACGAATCCCCGGGCCGCCGGTACCCCTACATCGTCGGCGATACCTCCGATGATGTGGATGGGTACGTTGGGGTCTCCGGTCTTCTGTCTGATCGTTCGGATGTTGGAAGCCGTGTAGTTGCGGACCCCCTTGTATCCATGCGTCTGGAACGTCGAGTACGCCATCGGGACGATCACCTGGTAGCGGGCGGCGATCTCCTTGTAGGGGAAGTCGGGCCAGTAGAGGGAATGCGTGTCCGGGATGATCGCACCGAGCGGATAGTCGGGACCAACAGCTTTGCGGAGCTTGTTCGTCATCACGAGCAAGCGGTGGTTACGCAACCAGATGTTGCTAACCATGTTCGCTTCGATGTCGACCGCGAACGAATCGAAGCGTTCACCAGATCCCGTTTCGAACAAGGCACCCGCACGGGCGCGCCAGAAATCTCTCTCCGGCGTGCGGAACGAAGGCACGGACCAACCCACGACGGTCATGTCGCGCCGGTGAGCGCTGGCGATGAACTCAGCGACCTTCTTCGGATAAACGACAGATGCGGGCGACCCGTACGTCGCCGTCTGCAAGTAGATGGTCCGGACCCCACGTGCATCCATGCGACGAACGGTCCAGCTCGGGTTGCGCCATGGACTCCTATCGAAGAGGTCGATCCACGATCCGAGACCCTTGTATGCGTCAAGATCCGGACCCGACGCGACGAGATCGATAGCCGTTTTCACCTTCGGCAGCGGTTGTGCGGACATCGGGATCGGATCCTGAAGATCTCTATGTCGTGTCGATCGATCCAAGGCAGCCATCGCGATCGGGACGCGGACCCGAGTGCGCTTCACGATGGGTTGAAGGGGTTCGGTCATCGCCACCGTCAGCGTGTGCGCGGCGAAAACCGCGAGGAGTGCGAGTGCAGCTCTTTTGATGTCTTCGGTCGCCACCGAGCCTCCGTAGATCCGCCGGATATGTCCACATGAGTCTGCGGAAGCCACTTCCTGGAAGACATCGGTAATGAACGAAGCCAAGCTAGGGCTCGGTTAGCTCTGCGCAGGCTCCAAACCACGTCGGGATGTCACCAGAACGAGCGGCCAATACAAGGCAAGCCCGAGCGCGAGCGAGAACGCGAGGTTGGTCGTGATCAGCCCGAGCATCCCCATAGCGATGGCGATCGCCAGGTCTGTACCGCGCAAGGTCGCTGCCAACGAGGAATGGAACAGACCGGTGAAGGCGAGGAACCCGGCGAGCACGGCTGCCGGTATGAGGGTCAACCACGCGAACGCGGTAGAAGCGAAGCCAAGACCGAGCACCAGGAGGGCTCCGCCAATGATGAGGTTCATCCGATACGAGCGTGCTCCAGCCCGGTAGTGCGCCGTCAATCCACCCGAGCCGTGACACATCGGCATCCCCGTCAAGGCGCCCGTCGCAACGTTCGCGATCCCGCACGACAAGCTGATCGACCTCGCGTTCACTCTCCGGCTTTCGATCGGGAAATAACGGTGTTCGAGATCGACGACCGCGATCACCGCGTTGCCGAACGTCAGAGGGATCTGCGGGATCACGAGCAAGACGAGGGCCGAGCTCAGGACGGTTGGGTCGAGCACCGCGGCATTCAGGTGTGGCGTCCAGAGTGCGAGATGCACGGCGGGAAGGCTCTGAGTCGTCGCCAGGGCGAAAAGGGTGCCCCCGGCGATGATCCCAAGCGCGATCGGTACCGGGCTTGTCCGGCGGCCTGCCCATACGAGTACAACAGCGATCGTCAGCGCTACCGCGACCGGGATCGCGGAGCCGGTCGGAGACGCTAGGACGAATGCGGTCTTCATCAGAATCAGGCCAACGCCGAGTTGCAGCCCGCGAACGATGGGTTCGGCGAATGCTCGCGCCAGCCACTTCGCCATCCCGGTAGCCCCGGCGATGAGCACGACGACACCCAGCAGCACGCCCGCCACGGCCAGCGTCTCGGGAGGAAGCCCTCGTGCGATCGCTATAGCTGCAGCTGCCTTGATGGGTTGCACCGGCACCGGGACCTTGAAGTAGAGGCCGGCGAGCAGGTAGAGCGCTCCGACTCCGACGAGGATCGTGCCGGCATCGAAGCCGTTGCCGATCACCAAAGCGGCTGCGATCGGCGCCAACACGCCAAGATCGGCTACCGAGCCAGAGGCATCTTGAACCCAGCCGTTGATCCGTGCCATCCCGCGCACACTATCGATGCGTCCTCAGGCTCGAGGAAGGACCACCTTGAAGCTTGCGCCCCCTTGGGGGGTCGGGGAGTAGGCGACGGAGCCATCCTGTGCCTCGACCAGTGCTTTCACGATCGCAAGTCCGTAACCGACCGAGCCGGTCTTACGCCCCGCGCTGAAAGGCTGGAACAGACTTTCGATCTCGGTCTCAGGAACACCCGGACCGTGGTCGGTCACCTCGATGATGCAGTACCCGTTGTTTGCAGTTGCGGTGATAGATACGGGAAGCGCGCCGTGGCGCAGTGCGTTCGAGGCGAGGTTGATCACGACTTGCTCGAACCGGCGGGGGTCGGCCATCGCTCGCAAACCTTCGTCGACCGCGACGAGGATCTGATCTCCACCATCGACATAGCTGAGCGACCCTCGGACGATCTCGTCGACCGCCACAGGCTCGGGTTCCAGGTCTAGCCGACCCTGATCCAACCGGGCGAGGTCCAACAGGTCATTCGCCAGGGTCTCCAAGCGTTTCGCCTGACGGTCCGCAGAAGCCAAGAGGTTCGCTCGGTCGTCGAGCGAGATCTTCTCCCAGCCGGTCTGCAATGTCGATACGACGCCACGGATGACGGTAAGGGGGCTGCGTACATCATGGCCAAGCGTCGACACGAGTCCCGCGCGCATCCGATCGATGCGTTCGATCTTCACCAACGCGTCGGCCAAGCGTTGTCGCTGGCGCACTAGATCGCGCGCCATGAGTCCAGCGACGAGAGCGATGATCCCTCCCACACCCATGCGGAAAGTGATCGCGTTCCAGATCAATGGGTTCCCGTACGTGTCGGCTGCCCACGCGTCTCGCAGCGCGTAGCTGATCGCGATCGCGGCCCAAGCAATCAGTGCGCCCGGTAACTGGAAGAAGATCGCCCCCTCGAGCGGAGCGATGAACAACACCGCCCAGATCTGCGTCTGGTAATCGAAGGCATATAGCCAGACGAACCCGGAGAGAAGGAAGACATCCAACGCGAGGCCCGCTATGGCCAGAGGTCGGGCGAGCCTGAGTCCGGACGGACTCCGGTTCAGCCCCATCAATATCGCGTTGCCCACCGTCAGGACCCCCAAGAGGGCGAAGGCCAACATCTCCTTGCCCGGCGGGTACGGGATCTCATAGGCCAGGATCTGAAGGAGGACCCATGGGACAGCGAACCAGCGGACGAGGACCATCGTCCCCGCGGCGCGATGAAGGTCGTCGCTGGAGGTCGGGTTGACCTCGTCCACGATCGGTTGATCCCCCACAGGCACAGGTTCCTGCCCGGAAGGGTGTCCGGTCAATCACCCCCGTCAGATTGGGGATACTCGGGCCCTCATGGATGGAACGAAGGTCGAGATCGAAGGTCAGGCCGCTCGAGTGATCGAGACCGGCGCAGGGCCCCCTGTGGTGGTCCTTCACGGCTGGGGAGGGCGGATCGAGTCGATGTCCCCCGTGATCGATTGTCTGAGGTCCTCCTTTCGGATAATCGCTATGGACCTCCCGGGGTTCGGTGATTCGCCGGCCCCTTCGGGGACGTGGGGGACCGCCGACTACGCCGCCTTCGTAGGAGGAGTCTTGGGGACCCTCGAGGTAACCAGAGCGCACTTCGTCGGCCACTCCTACGGAGCCAAGACCTCGCTGTACCTAGCAGCAACCGAGCCTCTTCTCGTCGACAAGCTTCTACTGTGCGGCAGCTCGGGCTTACGAAGCGCGCCTTCTCTGAAGGCTCGGGCCAAGCGAGCGGCGTCCAAGACGGCGCGCATAGTCGGCAAGCTCGGCCCGCCTGGCCGCGCGATCCGTGATGCGGCCTACAAGCGATTGGCGTCGGAGGACTATCGGAACGCGGGGGCCATGCGATCGACGTTCGTCAAGGTCGTCAACGAGGATCTGAGCGACCTGCTGCCGTCGATCTCGGCGTCGACCTTGCTCATCTGGGGGACCAACGACGATGCGGTACCGGTTGCACATGCTCGCAAGATGGAAGCAGCTATCCCCGATGCAGGGTTGGTTCTGTTCGAGGGGGCCGGACACTTCGCCTACCTCGATGATCCGAAGCGATTCTGCCGTGTTGCGCGTCACTTCCTAGGTTCACCGATCCCATGAATTTCGAGGATCCGTTCACCGGCTATTCCGTCTTGTTGAGAACGATCATCTACGTCCTAGTTCCTGCGTTCACCGTCTTCCAGTACTTCAGACTGCGACGTGCGCTGCACGTGTTCCAGCTCGAGGGTTACAAGCGCGATCGATTCCTAACCTGGTGCCGTGAGAACGCGCCTGTGGCGCGATTCCTCCAACCGGTAGGCAACAAGAAGCCCTTGGTGATGACCGGGAGGGCATGGAGGATCCTCATCGCAGCGACTCTCCTGAACGTGTTGGCGTCGCTCGTTATCCCGGGGATGGCTCA
>JAXDJQ010000030.1:0-7635 GCA_034667565.1 Actinomycetota bacterium | reverse complement strand
TGAAGCCGGCCCGAGTGCTTGCAGGCGAGGCCGGTTGGATGGCGCTGCAGGCGCGCCGTTTGAAGATCGACCTCGTGCACCACGCCGGTGGAGTTGTCCCTCTGATCCGGCCGGGTCGGCCCGTTCTGACGATCCACGACCTGCAGTACGTCTTCTATCCGGATTACTTCGCGCGATCGAAACTCGCGTATCTCAAGATGGTCATGCCACGCAGCGCCGAAACGGCACGGTCGATCGTCACCCCGAGCGAGTTCACTCGTCGAACGGTTATCGAACGATTGAACATCGACCCCTCCATAATCACGGTGGTCCCGCACGGCATCTCGCCCAAAGAAGAAGCCGAGCCCATCGCAGACATCCGCGAACGCTACGGATTGCCAGAGCGCTTCTTCCTGTACCCCGCTGCTTCCTACCCCCACAAGAACCACCTCGTGCTGATCGAAGCGTTCGCGATGGTGAGACAACAGCACCCGGACGTTGGGCTCGTCCTGACCGGCGCGAAGGGGTCGATGCAGTGGGGCACCGCGAAGTCCATGGAGACGCCGCTGGCTGAGGAGATCCGCGCTCGGGATCTGAAGGACAGCGTTAGGAGCCTCGGCTACGTCCCGGCCGCCGACCTCGAAGCGCTCTACCGAGCCGCCGTGGCGCTCACCTTCCCCTCGAGGTTCGAGGGATTCGGCGCCCCGGTCCTCGAGGCGATGGCGCGACGCTGCCCGGTTATCGCCGCCGATGCGACCGCGCTTCCGGAGGTCGTGAAGGACGCGGGCCGCTTAGTCTCGCCCGACAATCCAGATCACTGGTGCCAGGTCATGTGCGAGCTCCTCAACGATCCCGCCGAACGGCTTCGCTTGCAAGACGCGGGGGTCGAAAGAGCGCGTGTGTACACCTGGGAACGCTCGGCCGACATCCTCGAGGATGCCTACCGCCTGGTATTGGGAACCACCCTGTGAGGCTCGTCGTTCTCACCCCGCACTTCGCTCCCGACCTCGCCCCCACGGGTGTCGTAGTCACACGACTGGTCGAGGAGCTCGCCGAGCGCGACCACGAGATCGAGGTCATCACGTCATTGCCCTGGTACCGCGATCACCGGATCGAACCTGGTTACGAAGGCAAGCTGGTGCGTACTGAAGACGCTCCGTGGGGGCGGATCATCCGCCTCCATCCATTCCCAACCTCGGACAAGACCGACCTCGTCAGACGTGCAGCCTCGTTCATCGGTTTCACGGCCCTCTCGGTGCTCAAGGGTCGCAAGGGCGCCCGGGTCGATGGCGTCCTTGCCCTGTCGCCGCCCCTCACGCTGGGACTCGCCGGGCGGGCGATCGCCGACCGCAGGCACGCCGCGTATGTGTTCAACATCCAGGATGTGTTCCCCGACATCGCGATCGAACTCGGCTACCTGTCGAACGCCACCCTGATCCGAAGCGCCAAAGCGCTCGAACGCCGATGCTACGAACGCGCCGATGCCATCACGGTCCTTTCCGAGGACCTCAAGGCGAACGTGGCGCGCAAGGTCTCCGATCCGTCGAAGATCCGCGTCATCCCCAACTTCGTGGACACCGCAACGATCCAACCTGGTGAGCACGAGAATGAGTACCGCCGCGAGCATGGACTCGAAGGCAAGACGGTCGTCATGTACGCGGGGAACGTCGGCCTGTCGCAGTCCCTGGATCTGTTCATCGATGCTGCCGTTGCGCTTCGAGACGACCCCTCATTGCATTTCGTTATCAACGGAACGGGGGCCGCGCGCACCGAGCTCGAAGACCACGCTCGAGGTCTATCGAACGTCACGTTCGTCGATCCCCAGCCCATAGAGCGCCTAGCAGAAGTCCTTGCGGCGGCCGACATCCACGTGGTCGTTCTGAAGAAGGGCCTCGCCAGGTCGAGCGTCCCGTCGAAGACGTTCTCGATCCTGGCCGCCGGTCGTCCCTTCGTAGCCAGCGTCGATCCCGGCAGCGAGATCGCCGAGATCGCGGACCGGTCAGGAGCGGGCATCTCGGTGCCCCCGAACGACGCCGAGGCATTCGTCAAGGCGATCGATCATCTGATCGAACATCCCGATGAACGCATCGGGATGGGTGAGAACGCTAGGTCATTCGTCGAAGCCTGGGCATCCCCCGCTGCCGTTGCCGCAACCTACGAGGATCTCTTCGCGGAGCTTCGCGGGCCCTCGTAAGCAACCCCTAACCACCGTGCGGGTCTCCCAACTTCCCCCGCTGCTTACACGCTGCAGGCTCGTCAGCCGGTTTCGCCAAAGGGATAGGCAGGATCTGCAAGAGAGGTTCTGTCGTGAAGGTCTCGGCATCACCAACGATCACCGCCACATCTGCACCTGAGGGGATGTTGTGTTCCTGTAGCTCGGCCCCCGGCAGCACCGCCGCAACGAGCTCGGCCATCGTCTCTGCTCCGGGCTCGTAACGGATCAGGTTCTTCGTGAACTTGAAGTGAGGTGCGTTAGCTATCTGAACGATGTCCAGGCCCGCAGTGGACCCACCGGTAGCTTCCTGGAGGGCTGCAGCGGCGGTCGACGCGTATGGCTGATAAAGATCTACCCCGTTGTACACGCCGACCCTGATCGTGTGTGGGTCGATGCTGGGCACGCCATCAGCTTCGGCGGGTGACTCGTTCGCAGCCAGAGCTTTCCCCACCAGCTCGATGCGATCGAAGTCAGGCTCGACTATCGATGCGACAAGGCCGTTCGACAGGGTGCGCTCACCGACACCCTTGTTCGGTGCGATGTAAGCCTCGTAGTTAGCTGGATTGAATGATCGGAACCGATCGAGGATCGACTTCAACTTGGACAAGGTCGTGTTCTCGCCGATCCTGATGTTCTTCTTCGCGACATCGAGTAGGTCGAACACCCGGGCGGGATGCAGGAGGATCCCTGCCGACGTCACCTTTCTCAATGCAGCGGAGAGGAATTTCTGCTGGTTCGCGATCCGATCGAAGTCGCCGTTCGCAAAGGCGTGTCTGGATCGCACGAAGCGCAAGGCAGAGTCGCCGTCGAACTTGATCGTGCCCGCCTTCGTGACCTCGAATCCCGTGTTCGGGTCGAAGGGCACGGCTTCGGCCACGCAAACCTCTACCCCTCCGATCGCATCCACGACGTCACGGAATCCGGCGATGTTGACCTCGACGTAGTGGTTGATCTTGATCCCAAGGAGATCCTCGACCGTGCGGACCAGCGCTCGACGGCCATACAGCAGAGATTCATTGATCTTTCCTTCCTCACCCGACCCTGCGACGGGGACGAAGAGATCGCGTGGGAACTGCACCATGATCACCCGATCGGCTGCGGGGTCGATATGACCGACGATCAGCGTGTCGGCTCGGGAACCGTCGACGGCAAGTGCCCCCAGATCTTCCTGTTCGGCCGGGGTCAGGTCACCTCGAGAGTCGGAACCGACCAACAAGACATTGAAGGGCTTCCCGGTTTCCTCGCTAACGGTCCCGGTTGGGACCCTGAGATCGGCTTGAAAGCGGAAGTAGCGCCATACCAACCATCCGGCAACGCTGACGAGGACCACGATCACGGCAAGGGTTATCCACTGCCATCGGTGCCGCATGTGCTTCCGACCGCGGGTGCGCACGCCCCTGAACATGTCGCCGTACCGCGACGGCGCGAATGGATCCGCGCCGCGCTTGAAAGGATTCCGCATGATCAGTTGATTATCAGGGTGACTGGTGGACTAGGAGTGCAGGACCTGTGAAGGGATCGCGTTAGTCGGCTAGGGGATGCGTCATGTCTTCGGGCTTGACCCACTTGTCGAAGTCCGACTCGTCCACGTAACCGAGCTCGGCAGCCGCTGCCTTGAGCGACGTTTTCTCGCGGTAGGCCTTGAGAGCGATCTCGCCAGATTTCTCGTAGCCGATGTGGGGGGTAAGGGCTGTTACCAGCATCAGGGAATCGTCCAGGTGCGCCTTGATCACGTCGAGGTTCGGCTCGATCCCAACCGCACAGTGATCGTTGAACGACCTGGCTGCGTCTGCAAGCAGACTGGCCGATTCGAGGACGTTGTGAAGCATCACGGGCTTGTAGACGTTCAGCTGGTAATGCCCCTGCGCCCCTGCGAAAGCAACGGTGGAGTCATTACCGAAGACCTGAGCACACACCATGGTCATCGCTTCGGACTGGGTCGGGTTGATCTTGCCGGGCATGATGGACGAGCCCGGTTCGTTCTCCGGGATCTTGAGCTCAGCGATGCCGGCTCTCGGCCCCATCGCGTACCCGCGTACGTCGTTAGCCACCTTGTAGAGAACGATCGCAAGGGTGCGCAAAGCTGCGCTCGCGTCGACCATCCCATCGTGAGCCGACAGGGCCGCGAACTTATTCGGAGCTTCTTTGAAAGGTTTACCCGTCTCCTGCGCGAGCTTCTCCGCAACCACGGCGCCGAAACGCGCGTGCGCGTTCAGACCCGTCCCTACCGCGGTCCCCCCGATGGCAAGCTCACATATGCCAGGTAGCGCTCGTTCGATCGTTCCGGTTGCGTGATCGATCTGGGCGACCCAACCGGAGAAGACCTGCGACAAGCGCACCGGAGTCGCGTCTTGAAGATGGGTGCGTCCAACCATGATCACTTCGGTGAAGGTCTTGGCCTTCTCGTCAAGGGTGTCGCGCAGGATCTTCACCGCGGGAAGAAGGTTGTCGGTGATCTCTTCCACCGCTGCGATGTGCATGGCGGTAGGGAACGTGTCGTTAGACGACTGTCCCCTGTTCACGTCGTCGTTGGGATGTATGGGTTCTTTAGACCCCACGACCCCACCTGCCAGTTGGATAGCGCGGTTACCGATCACCTCGTTCGCATTCATGTTGGATTGGGTCCCCGAACCGGTCTGCCACACGACCAGAGGGAACTCGGCATCGAGCTTCCCGGCGATCACCTCATCTGCGGCCCGGGCGATCAGATCGACCTTCTCCGGGGCCAGCTGCCCCAGCTCACCGTTCGCCAGGGCGGCGGCCTTCTTGAGCAGCCCAAGCGCCCGGATGACCCGCCTGCCCCACACGAATCGATCCGTGCCGATCGGGAAGTTCTCGATCGAACGCTGGGTCTGGGCCCCCCAGAGTTTGTCCGCCGGGACCCTGACCTCGCCCAGACTGTCCTTATCGACCCGGAAGCCTGATGTCTCTGGGCTGCCGGTCCCTGGGCTGCCGGTCCCTGGGCTGCCGGTCCCTGGCTCGCTGCTCATGGGGCCGATTCACAGGTCGAAGAGAACCCGCACCGATCGATGTACTCGGCGCTACGAGCAAGCCCTATCCCGGTGAACGCCACGCCGAGAGCGATGGCTACCGCCCACCAGACCACAGGGCGCCACCCCGGCGAGTCGACGACCGAGCGATCCGCAGCGGGGCCGGCGAACGAGACTTCGGCAAGGACGATGCGCGAGTCCTCGTATTGGAACCTCCGTACCCAGATCGACACCGGAGCCCATGGGTCATGACCTCCGAGCAACCAGGACGGCCCGGTCCGATCCTTGACCGAACGCACTTCGATCCCCGCGGTGTTCAACCTGCCCTCGAGAAGATGCGCGTCGATGTCGTTCGCGGCGCGAGTCAGTGGGATCCAGTCTGAGCCTCCACCATCGCTGTCGGTCTCGACCGGAGGGGGCGGCGTATCGACCAGCGTGGGCATGGGGCTTAGCGGGTCTTCCCGAAGATCTGGCGCGCAATGACGACACGCTGGATCTGATTCGTGCCCTCGTAGATCTGGGTGATCTTCGCGTCGCGCATGAATCGCTCGACCGGATACTCGCGGACGTAACCGTAGCCCCCGAGTGCCTGAACGCAATCCGTAGTCACATCCATGGCGACATCGGATGCGTAGCACTTCGCGATCGCGGCCCAGTAAGAGACGTCCGTGGCCCCTTGGTCGACAGCAACGGCTGCTCGGTAGACCGCCATCCTCGCCGTCTCGATCTTCATGGCCATGTCCGCGAACATGAACTGCATACCTTGGAACGTAGCGATGGATTTACCGAATTGCTGGCGTTCATTGCAATACCCAACCGCGAAGTCGAAGGCGCCTTGCGCGATCCCCAGAGCCTGCGCCGCTACGGTGGGGCGGGAGAAGTCGAGGGTGCGCATCGCTATCTGGAACCCACCGTTGACCTCACCGATGACGTTCTCTTCGGGGACGTGCACGTTCTCGAGCATCACCTCGCGCGTGGGTGAGCCTCTGATCCCCATCTTGTCTTCCTTGCGACCGAGCGAGAAACCGTCCATGTCCTTGTCCACCAAGAACGCAGTGATGTTCTTGCCCTTGGTGCCATCCGGGTCCGTGACGGCGAAGTACGTGTAGAGGTCCGAAGCTCCTGCCCCCGTGATGAACCGCTTGGAACCATTCAGCACCCAGCCATCTCCGTCTTTGACGGCTTTGGACTTCATGGCGCCAGCGTCGGACCCGGAGTTCGGTTCGGTGAGGCAGTAGCTCATCCGGTGGTCGCCGTTAGTGATACCGGTGAAGACCTTCTTCTTCATGTCGTCCGAACCGGCGAGCAGGATCGGGATCGCACCGAGCTTGTTGACGGCCGGGATCAGCGCGACCCCGGCAGATACCCGAGAGATCTCTTCAACCAGGATGCAGAGCTCGACCGCTCCGCCACCGGCCCCGCCGAACTCCTCGGGATAAGAGACTCCGGCGAACCCGTTCTTCACGAACTGCTCGTCGATGTCCCAGGGATACTCGTCGGCTTCGTCGATCTCGGCCGCCCGGGGGGCGAGCTTGTCTTCTACGAGCTTACGAACGCTGTGGCGGAACGCGTCCTGCTCCTCTGTGAATGTGTAGCTGAGACCCTCACTCATGCCTGCATCGTAAACTCCGTGCCCCGCAGGCTTTTCTGGGCAAACAAGACCACTCAAGGAGACTTCAGTTGGCCGGTTCTATGGACAAGATCAAGCAGCTGATCCTCGACGGCGCTCCCGGCGAAGAGATCGGTGCAGTCGAGCTTCCCGACTCGATGACCGCCGCGTACGTCCGCAAGGACGAGCAGGAGATGTTCGAAGGGATGGCCCACGAAGCCAAGGACCCTCGCAAGTCCCTGCACATCGACGAGGTCGCCATTCCGCCACTAGGGCCGAATGAATGCCTTATCGCTGTGATGGCGTCCGCGATCAATTTCAACACCGTATGGACATCGATCTTCGAGCCCTTGCCGACGTTCATGTTCCTCGAGCGTTTCGGCAAGGAGGGCGACTTAGGCGCGCGTCACAACCTCGACCACCACATCGTTGGCTCGGATGCCGCCGCCGTCGTATTGAAGACGGGCCCGGGGGTGTCGCGATGGAAGCCCGGCGACCGTGTCACGGTCCACTGCAACTACGTCGACATGGAGGCACCGACCGGACACGACGACTCGATGATGGACCCGGGTCAGCGCATCTGGGGCTTCGAGACGAACTTCGGTTCCTTGGCAGAGGTCTCTATGGTCAAAGCCAACCAGCTGATGCCGATGCCGACGCATCTCACGTGGGAAGAAGGCGCGTGCAACGGCTTGGTGAACTCGACCAGTTACAGGATGCTCGTTTCGCCGAACGGCGCACAGTTCAAGCAGGGTGACGTTGTGCTTATCTGGGGTGCAACAGGTGGCCTAGGTGGATACGCCGTGCAGTACTGCCTGAACGGTGGCGCGATCCCCGTAGGT
>JAXDJQ010000029.1:0-5529 GCA_034667565.1 Actinomycetota bacterium | reverse complement strand
ACGCATCTCGCCGTCGCGCGTGATCGGCGGAGGGTTCCTGATCCTGATTGCTGCCATCACGTTCCTGGCGTCAACCACCAACCCTTACAACGTCGGTTTCGACTTCATCCGCCTTCTGCTGTTGCCGATGGTCGCTACCGCTGCGGGCTTGCTTTTGATCTTCGGGCCGTGGCTCTATCGCCTCGCAACACAGGTCACCCTGGAACGTCGAGAGCGCATCCGGTCCGAGGAACGCTCAGCGCTCGCCGCTCATCTACACGATTCCGTGTTGCAGACACTTGCTCTGATCCAACGTTCCGACAACGCGCACCGGATGGCACACCTGGCTCGCACTCAGGAACGAGAGTTGCGCGCCTGGCTGTTCGGCAAGACGGGCTCTCTGGTCGATGAGAGCTTGTCGGGAGCACTCGAGGCCCTCGCCGGTCGCTGCGAGTCACGCTACGCCGTGAGCGTCGACGTTGTCGTAGTGGGGGACGTGGATCTCGACGACCACCTGGCGGCATTGATCGCCGCGTGCGGGGAGGCGATCAGCAACGCCGCGTCCCATTCGGGAAGTGAGACGGTCTCCGTCTATGCCGAAGTCGAAGACGAGCTCGTCACCATCTACGTGCGTGACGAAGGACGTGGTTTCCAACTTGCTTCCGTCCCAACCGATCGGCGCGGCATCCGCGATTCGATCGAGGCTCGCTTGAAGCGGGCTGGGGGCACCGCTATCGTGCAGAGCGCGCCAGGCGAGGGAACCGAGATCATCTTGACGTTGCCGCGGATAGCTCGATGACGATCCGTATCTTCCTGGTTGACGATCACCGGCTGTTCCTCTCGGGCGTTCGCATGGAGCTGGGCACCGACTTCGAGGTGGTCGGTGACGCTGCCGATGTCGACGAAGCGATCGAAGGCATCCGCGCCACCAAGCCGGATGTCGTTCTGCTCGATGTCCATATGCCGGGGGGTGGGGGCCGCGCGGTCATCGAAGCGGTTGCAGAGACAGATCCGGATATCAGCTTCCTTGCCCTCTCGGTGTCCGATGCAGCAGAAGATGTCATCGGTGTGGTCCGGGCGGGGGCTCGTGGCTACGTAACGAAGACCATCTCGCCTGCTGATCTCTCCGAAGCGATCACCAGGGTGAAAGCCGGTGACGCGGTGTTCTCGCCACGGCTTGCAGGTTTCGTCCTCGACGCGTTCTCCGGCTTCGTCGATGATGGCGATCCGGAGCTCGACCTACTCACACCGAGAGAGAAAGAGGTGCTGCGCCACATCGCACGCGGTTATCGCTACAAGGAGATCGCCACTCGTCTACACATCTCGACCAAGACGGTTGAAACTCATGTAAGTGCGGTATTGCGCAAACTGCAGATGTCGAGCCGCCACGAGCTCACCCGATGGGCAACCGATAGGAAGTTGGTTTGATCTAGGTCTCATGAACGCAGAACCTTTTTAATCTCCGTGGTTTGGTTCGCTCCCGGTCGGGAACCCTTCCCTGAACCGGCGGAAAGGAGTGACCGATGCCCAACGCAATCGAGCTGCTCGAGGACGACCACAAGAAGGTCAAGAAGCTTCTCGGACAAGGCGATGAGACCACCGAGAAAGCGGAGAAGACTCGCACCGAGTTGTTCGCCAAGATCAAGCGTGAGATGGAGATCCACGAAGCGATCGAGGAAGAGATCTTCTACCCGGCTCTGAAGGAACACCCAAAGGCCAAGGAGATCGTGCTCGAAGGATATGAGGAGCACCACGTCGTCGACCAGATCATGAGTGAGCTCGGCGCAACAGACGTCGAGGACGAGCGCTGGGGCGCCAAGTTCTCCGTCATGAAAGAGAACATCGAGCACCACATCGAGGAAGAAGAAGACGACATGTTCAAGAAAGCCCGAGACGTCTTCTCGGGCGAAGAGCTAGATGCCCTCGGAGAACGGATGGAAGCGCGCAAGAAGGAGCTGGAGAGCTAGCCAACGAACCGAACGCCTCTCCCACCTCACCTCCCGTGATCCCAGACCGCAGGAGATAACTCCTCCTCGTAGAAACCTCCCATATCAACCTATTTGGGTCACTGTGGGAGGTTCAGTTGAGAAGGTTCGGTTGGGCGCTCATGAGCGTTGTGCTAGTGGCGACGATCTTCGTCGGAGGATCCGCGGCCCAGGCCGCTACAAACTGCTCCAAGCCAGATTCCGCAGCCGGCGACTGGCCTTCCTACGGCCTCGACGTTCACAACACGAGGAATCAGACCAGGGAACTTGATATCGGCCCTAGCAATGTCTCGAAGCTAGAGTCGCAGTGGTCGTTCACCTCGACAGCGGAGGGCGGCACGCTCGGCGCCTTCCAATCGACCCCGGTCGAAGCCAACGGCTGCATCTTCATGACGTCCGCTTCCATCAGTACCCCGACCACTCTCGATTTTCTCGGCAACCCGATCGACTACGACCAGTACGCGGCGGGATGGCTCTTCGCCGTGGATGCCGACACGGGCAAGCTCGTGTGGCGGCAGACCCTTGGCCCCGTGGCGAACATCAACTTCTTCGGTGGCGTTTTCTCGCCGACGGTTGTCGACGGAAAGGTCTACGTCCTCGTCGGTTCTGGCGTCCCTTCGGTCATCGCACTCGACGAGCACACCGGCGAGCAGTTGTGGCAGACGAACCTTGTCGACCCCGGTACGCGTGGCGCTCTCGCGAGCATCCGCGTGTTCAACGGCATGATCTTTGCCGCAACGGTGGGTGGGGACGGCAGTAACGCCAACACCCCCTTCTTCCTTCTCGATGCAGAGAGCGGCGCAGTGATCAAGAAGACCTACGTCTATTCGCAAGACGAGTACGTCGACGGACACGCCGGTGGCGGCAGCTGGACGACGCCTGTCATCGACGAGACAGCCGGATACGCCTACCTGGGGATGTCGAACCCGTACGGGCAGAAGGAAGACAAATTCAATAACTCGATAACCAAGATCGACGTCAACAAGAACCGCAAGACGTTTGGGGAAGTCGTCGGGGTGTTCAAGCACACTCGGGACGACGATCCGAAGCGCGGCGGCGACGTTGACTTCGGAGCATCACCGAACCTGTACACGCTGCCGAGCGGCCAGATCATCGTCGGTGACCTTCAGAAGTCCGGCGAGTACCACGCCGTCGATGCCGCCACGATGAAGCTCTTGTGGACGCGGGGCATCGCTCCGGCCTCTGCCGGCGGTAACGCGGCGACCAGCGCCGTTGACGGGGACACTGTCTACGTTGCACCCAACGGCGGCAAGTTGTTCGCGCTCAACGCAACGACGGGTGCGACCCGGTGGGTCACCAAGTACCCCGAGGACATCGGCCATTACCAGCCGGCAACCGTCGCGAACGGTGTCGTCTATACGATCAACCACGTGGGCCAGCTCCTTGCGTTCGACGCAAAGGACGGGAAGTTGTTGTTCAAGCAGATGATCTCGGGCACCTCAGGAGATTGCGTCTGGAGCGCGGGCGGCGGTGTCGCGGTGGCACGAGGATTCGTCTATGCGACCTGCGACAAGGGCGGCGACGGTGGCGGCATCGTGGAGGCCTTCCAGCTTCCCTGACAGCGACGCAAGGGCCCAGGCCGTTCTATCGCAACTGAAGTGATCTCTTAGGAGCGCGCCTGAGCGGTAGGTTTACAGGCCCCCGTACATCTCTCGGATCTCGTCCCAACTGTGGTTCTCGTCCTGAAGCCGCTCGGCCCACGCGATGCGTTCCGGGTCGCGGCCGGCTGAGGTCGACATGAGTCTCGGGTCGGGTTCGATCGCCACCCGCCACAGGTTCAAACGGTCGCTGTCCCAGCAGACTCCGATGGTCGGATCGTCGGATGTGCGCGACGAGGTGTGGTGATCGCACGCATAAACGAGGTCGTCCAGTTGGGCTTCGTCTAGCAGCTCGCGGCCCCCAAGCAGCTCGCGCGCCAGCTCTCCTCCCCGCTTGCCGTGACCGGGATCGACGTAGTCGTTCTCGCGCATCGAGTCGTGGAACAGTGCGAAACAGAAGACGACATCGGGGTCGACGCCGGGGACCAGCGGGATCAGCTCGGCTCCACAGACCGCGACCAGTTGCCAGTGATGGATCCCGTGGTCGACCGATTGGGGCCTGTTGGAACGCGCGAGCGCTTCCGACACCAGATCTCGATAGGGATCTCCCCAACGCTCCGTCCCCACGTCCGCAGTCTGGCCCACTTCCTCCCGTTGCCTTGACAAATAGCGAACGTGTGTTCGATTATCATGTCTCTCAAGCAGGAGGTGGGGATGGGCCAGATGCATCTATTGAATGGGACCGGGCACTCCACGTTGGAGTGGGACCTCAAGATCCCGGAATCGTGGATCGAGGCCGAGAAGGAGTTCCAGCGATTGCGCAAAGAGGGTTACACGGCCTTCCAACGTGACCATGCTCAAGCGGAAGCCCAGCGTCTGGACAAGTTCGAACCTGCTGCCGAGGAGATCGTGTGGCTTCGCCCTCTCCAGGGTGGTTAGCGGCTCCGGGCAGCAGTCCCACTAGGAGGGCCCTTCAACTCCTCGGCACGTTCATCGACGAGGAGCAACAGGCACAGGCCCAACGCTGGGGCGGTTTCGCTCATACGGACGGTTCCCGCGTCTACTGGATCCCCATCGACGGGAGCGCGCCCCGGTGCGCCCATCTAGATCAGGGCGCGGTCATCAACTACTGCGTGGCGCCGCGCGAGCAACGAGCTGGGGGTCGCATGCCGGGGCCCGACGTCGCTCTGACTCACCTGATGTGGATCCGCCACGACCCCGAAGGCTTCCTCGAGGAGGCTAACGAGATCCGCACGGTGCCCCTCCCGGACGGTCTCGATGGGGACGCGCTCTTGGAGGTCCTTGCCGGGGCCAACAAGGCGAACCGTGCCCGCCCCTACCGTCCACTCCGACCGGCACGGACAAGGCGACTAGCCCAGTCCGACATGGGCCTCGCGAAAGCCGGCGACATGGCAACGCGCCTCGGGGCGGACGAGCTCAAGGAGTTCTTCGCACGCAAGCACATCGAGGTGAGCAACGAAACGCTCCGGAGGTTGGCACATAGGGGTAGGTGATACCCGGGAGGGATTGGGTTGCTTACGGCGAATCAGTCAGCTGGACGGCGAGGCCCTCTCGCGCCATGAGAGTAAGGAAAGAGATTGCGGAAGACGATCGTGCTGATCCTCGCCCTGAGTTTGATGGTGGCTCTCCTCGGCCCCGCATCGGCGCAGAAGAAGCAGAAACCGGTGACTTTCAAGGCCTCGGGCTCGATCCGTGGGGCCGATGTCGTGGACGCGTGGGTGATCAACGGCCCTACGAGCCTCACCGCTCGCGAGTTCTACGACACGTGCGATATCCCCTCTACCCAGGGGGTCGACGGATACGTGGTGGAGCTCTCGGACGAGATCTCGAAGGTTCCCGCCCGCGTCAGCCTCGACTGGCCCAGCCCAACAGGGATCAGTCTCAGCATGGAGTTCTTAAATGCGGATTGCACCAAGTGGACTTACGCAGGCCAGTACGACGGAAACGTTAGGGGAACCGAGAAGGCCTCATTCAAAGCGGGCACG
>JAXDJQ010000028.1:0-5563 GCA_034667565.1 Actinomycetota bacterium | reverse complement strand
GGCCTCGGAGGTGATCTTCGACCTCGGATTCTTCATCAGAGGTTAGCCCCGTTTGCCCGTAGTCGCTCTGATCGTCCGTGCCACGTTCTTCCACCAGAAGTTGTTTCCCGGACCCAATCAGGGTCTCGAGCACCTTTCCGTCCCTGGGGATGCCGCTGGGCACCCCAAGAGCTGCCATGGCCGTGGGGGCCAAATCGATGAGCTCGGCGACCTCGGTGAGGGGGCCGGGCGTGACCTCGGGCCCCGTTGCCACCAGAACGCCCTCGAGACGATGGTCGCCGGAGAGCCAGTCCGCGTCTTCCAAGGCGCCCTTCGCATGGGTCAATGAGTAGAACGGCGCCGGCATCAACAAGAGGTCTGGAGCCCTGTCGAAGAACTTGCCGTGCATGACCTCTTCCTTGCGGTACACCTTTTCGATGGGGGCCGCGCCGGTAACGGGGTCGCGCCACGCACTGAGCTTCTCGTAGAGCTCGTCTCGCACCTTCTCGTAGTCGGCGGGGTCGACGATGCCCTCCGGTTCGCGACCCTTGAGGTTCACCGACACGCCTTCACCGGTAGAGACGACAGAGGTGTAGGCGCGGCTCTTCGACCAGTCGATCGGCGACGCGGGGATCGCCATCTTGCCGTGCAGTTTCAAGAGGTCGTAGATGCGGCGAGCGATCCGGCGACCCGGCCCCCACCTCACGAGGTTGAAGGCGAAGGAGCCCCGGCCGAACTCGAGGAAACCCATGTCGGCAAGGACCCGGTCCATCGTGGCACAGCGGGTGCACGGCTGGAGCCCGTGGTCTGACATGAACATCACCAGGTCGTCATCCGTCGTCCGCTCGAGCAAGCGCGCCAGGCCCTGGTCGAGCTGCTGGTAGACACCCCGGCACTGCTCGGCGACGGGGGTTTGGCTCAGCTCCGGGTACTTCGGATGCTCGGGATGGATGTATTCCATCAGGCAGTGTTGGATCCGGTCAGTCGATACATAAACGAGCGTGGCGAAGTCCCAGTCGGTCGTATCGAGGAGGTACTCGAACGACTTCTGACGCGCGGCAGTGATCTCGGCGCATTCCTTGAGGAACGCCTCGGGACGCCCCCTGAAGGTCGTCCAGCTCATGCCGTTCACCGGGAAGGGGACACCCTTCTGCTCGAGCTCTTCCTGCAGCTCGGTCGGGTACGTGTAAGAGCGCGCAGCGGGCAGCACTCCCCCTGCGACGACCTTGCCTTTGATCTTCGGAGTCGGGAAGGTCAAGGGGATGTTCACCGCAAGAGATGTCTTGCCCGCGTGGGAGAAGTCTTCGAACACTGTTGGTGCCTTGATCGAGTGATACGTGATGGGTAGACGCTTCGAGACGCCGGGTTTGTGCTCGAGGATGTCGAACACGGCATGACCTGCAGGGTTAAGGGCTGTCATGTAGGACGGCCACGCACACCAGGAGTGGTGCGGGATGGTGGAAAGGCAGTCTCCGTAGGCACCTCGATCGATCAACCTCTGGAGATTAGGGAGCTCGCCGCGGTCCAGCATCGGCTGAAGGACCTTCCAATCGACCCCGTCCCATCCGACGACGAGTACGCGTTTAGGCACCCAGCACCTTCTCGATCTTCTCGACGCGCTCTTCGATACCGCCGGTGACGGTCTCGTATTCGATGTCGTGACTGTGGAGGAGGCTGAGGATCCGCCCATCGATGTCGCTCTGGAACTCGGGGTCATCGGGGCGCAACCCATCGAGAACGATCGGGAACTCGATCGGGAGATAGAAGACGTGCGAGTACGCAGTGCGCAGGGTCCGCTCGGCGAGTCTCACGCACTCATCCCACAGGTAGAACTCTTTCGTTCGCTCCCGGTTGTCGAGTACCCAGCCCGCGTATGCCATCACGTCGATCATCGAGCGATCCCCGACGAACTCCTCGGTGGAGATCTCGTTGTTGTACTGGCGCATAAAGATCAGGGTCTCGGTTTCGGGTGATGCGTCCTTGTCTAACTTGAACCCGAGCTCCACGACCTCGCGGGCGACCTCGGGCAGGAGCGGCAGGTCCAAGCGCTTGGCCAGGAACTCTGCAGTTGTCGTCTTGCCAGTCGAGAAGCTCCCGACGATCGCTATCCGTCTATCCATCGCCGTGGAGATTAGTCGGACTCAGACTCCCGCCGTGCTGCCGACAGTCGATAGGCCCTAAGGGCCAGCTGAAGACGCAACTTGTCTTCGGGGCCGCGAAGGGACCACCCGGTCAGTTTCTCGACCTGCTTCAGCCGGTAGGTGATGGTGTGGGGGTGCGCGAAGAGAGATTCGCCTGCCATCTTCACGCTGCCGTCACAGGCGAAATAGGCCTCGATCGTCTTGATGAGGTCACCTTTCCTTCGCTCGTCGTATTCGATCAACGGTCCCAGTGTCTGGGCAACGAACCGATCCACGAGCGCCGGTTCGACCTTGAGGAAGTGGTACGGAAGGAGATCATCGAAGCGGTAGACGGGGCCGCTCGCCTCTAGGGCTAGGCCCATCTCCAGAGCCTCTCGTGCCTCGAGGTAGGCACGACGGATCCCTTCGAGACCCGGGTCGGGACCGCCGGCACCGAACGACCAGTCGCCGCCGAGCTCCACCACGAGCTTCTCGGGCACCATCAGATGGTCGAAGTTCTGATCGGTCGGCAACAACGCGATCGTCTGGTCGCCCTTCTGCATCACGATCGGCTCGGGAGCCCCCTCCGGTACGACTCGCGCCGAGGCGGCTTGTACGAGGACCTCCTTCTTCGGATCTTCGCCGGGACCGATCCCGACGAGAGCCAGGTAGCTCAGCGAGAGGTCGTAGCCGAACGCGTGAGCTCGACGCAGGACGCCTTCGGCCGGGGCGTCGGTGCGATATAGGAGATCCGCCAGGAACTCGCGGCGTGCGCCTTCCTGTTCGCGCACGAGAGCCCGCTGGGCTCTCGCATAAGCCTCTGCGACCGAGCTCGATATCTCATCCGTGTAACGCAGCACGGTCTCTGCGAGCTCGATCGTTGCCTCGAGGGAATCGCCCTCCTGGCCCCGGCACTCATCGGCCAAGACGTCCCAGCAAACCCGCGAGACCGTCCGGTAGGCATGCAGGACGTCGTCCAAGGGGATCGATTGCTCGGCTCGCCGGGCCCCGGTTCGTTGGATGGACTCGAGCTCATCGCGGCGGACATCCCGCCCCTGGCTGAGGACCTGGGCCAACGCGCCCACATTCTCACGGACGGCGCGCTCGAGATCGGTCTTCAAGGGTTCACCCAGGCGCCCGTACGAAGGGATCGCTTCGATGATGGCGACCGAGCAACGCTCGACGACCTCGTCCAGACGCGAGAGGAACCGCTCGACGATCGGACGGACGTGCGGGGTGGCGGCCATCAGCCGAAGGCCTCGATCCGGTCGAAGGCCCGGCCTAAGGCATCCCGGGCAGCATCCGCGACCCGAACGGATGCCTCGTCGTTGGGGTCGATCGAATCGTGGGGATCGAGGGCGGCGACGAAAGCGACGGATCCCTGCTCCTGGACCACCACGTTGCAGGGCAGGTTAATCGCAACCCGAACATCGGATCCTTGATCCTGATGCAAGCCGGTGTTCCAGGCACCCATGATCAGGTACTGCCGCTCCGACCCTGCCTCCGGCCCGAGCATGCCGCCGACGTGGGATTCGGTGAGGATCGAGAACCCCTCACCCTTCAGGGCAAGGCGGGCGCGGATGACGGCCTCGTCGTAGCCCTGCGGGACCTCGATTGCGAATCCGTACTCGGACATCAGCACTACGGTAACGCCCGATGCCGTTACTTGCGATTCCGAACATATCGGTGGGCACACCCGGTAAGGAGTTGGCTGGAGCTACGACCGCGGTAGTTGCGGGCGGCGCGCGCCTGCTCGACGTTCACTCCGATGAGGTACACAACAGAAGCGTGCTTACGACCACGGCGGAAGAAGACCAACTCGTAGCGGCGATGGTGGCTCTTGCTCAGGCATGCAGAGCGATCGATCTGAGAACGCACCGGGGCGTGCACCCGCGCGTCGGGACCCTAGACGTGTGCCCCATCGTGCCCTTCCGTTCCGAGATGGGCCAAGCGATCGAGACCGCACATCGGACTGCTCGTGCGATCGCTGGGGAGCTCGGCGCTCCGGTATTCCTCTATGGAGATGCTGCGACACGGGAAGCAACCAGGGACCTCCCCGATATCCGTAGCGGAGGTTTGGCGCGCTTGACGAGCCGCATCGCCGAAGGTCTCGTGCCCGACGAAGGACCGAGCACCGTGGATCCGAGCTTCGGAGTCGTGTTGGTTGGTGCACGAGGTCCAGTGATCGCGTTCAACGTATGGCTCGAGGGATCGGTCGAGGTGGCCCGTGCGGCCGCGGCGGAGATCCGCGAACCTCATCGCGTCAGATCACTCGGGCTCGAGATCTCCCCCGGTGTTTGTCAGGTCTCGATGAATCTGGTCGCACCAGACCAGGTGTCGATCGACGAAGCTTTCGCGCGGGTGGAGACGGCGGTTGCCGACAGAGGAGCAACGATCACGGCGACTGAGATCGTTGGCTTGGTCGAGGACCGATTCATGCCGGAGCCGGACGCGAAAGTGGCCCGGCTCCTCGTCGAGCCGGGCCACTCCCTTGAATCTGCGTTAAGCGACTAGCGCCGTCGCGTGGACTACCGAGCGGCGGTCTTCCGCCGAGCGGGAGCCTTCCGAGCGGAGCTCTTACGAGCCGTGCTCTTCTTGCGACCAGTCGACTTACGCGCCGTGGCCTTCTTGCGGCCGGTCGACTTACGAGCGGTCGACTTCTTACGACCCGTCGTCTTCTTGCGGCCGGTCGTCTTCTTACGGCCCGTCGACTTCTTGCGGGCTGGACTCTTGCGAGCCGTAGCCTTCTTGCGGCCGGTCGACTTCTTACGAGCCGGGCTCTTACGAGCCGTGCTCTTCTTGCGACCAGTCGACTTACGCGCTGTCGACTTCTTACGAGCTGGACTCTTGCGAGCCGTGCTCTTCTTCCGCCCCGTCGTCTTGCGAGCGGTGCTCTTCCTACGTGCCGGTGCCTTCCGGGCAGTTGTCTTGCGACGCCCGGTCGACTTCCGCGCTGCAGTCTTACGACCTGTGGACTTTCTGCGTCCAGTGGTCTTCTTTGCAGCCAAGCTCAGCACCTCCCTCTCCACTTCGACGAGATCAAACTCGATCTCGTTTTCCCCTCCGCGTCATGCGTCGGGCATGCACGCGGCCTCACACACAGCAAATGCGCGTGAACAAACGCGCATTAACTAGTTATTTAGGCACGAGTACGCCGTGCTGTTCAAGCATTAATCGAAAAAAACGGAAAAGTTTTACAGCACGCAAATCCGCGTTTTAAACGTGTTGTGCGAGAAAAATCCGCTACGACGCGGCGCGCAAACGGCGCAACGCGCGCTCGCGACGCAGTCGTCGTCGTTCGCGTTCGCTCGTTCCACCCCAGATACCGAACTGTTCTTTGTTATTCAGCGCGTACTCGAGACATTGGTCGCGCACGGTGCATTGCGAACAAACTTGGCGCGCAGCTTTCGATGAACCACCGCGCTCTGGGAAGAAGATCTCCGGGTCAACCGCTGTGCAACGCG
>JAXDJQ010000027.1:0-10260 GCA_034667565.1 Actinomycetota bacterium | reverse complement strand
GACGACACGCTCGCCAAGAACATGAAGACCGGGTTCGACATCCAGTACGCCTACAGCACCTCAGCACTGGCGGCTCCAGCTTTCGCGGCGGCGGCCACGAGTGTCCCGGTCGATTACGCGTTCGCCTTCGGGGACCGCCACATGCTGTTGACCATCACCGAGTTCGCCGTTGTCGCGGACTCACCGATCGCGGGACTCTCCGTCCGACAGCTGGAGGACGAATACGGGGTTGAGGTCTTGGCGGTGGATGATGGCGAGGTCACCCTGAACCCGAACGATGACTACGTTCTCCAGGTCGGTTCCAACTTCGTCGTTTCGGGCTCATTGGAGGCGATCGCCAAAGTCAATGACGTGACGCCGCCGGTACGGGAGATGAGCCGCTACCTGGCGGGCCGTTGGAAGAAGAAGGTCTGACCTATCCCAGCAACTCGCGCAGTTGGGATATGTCGATGTTGCCACCACTCATCACCACCACGACCTTCTTTCCTGCTAAGCGGTCCTTCATCTGCAGGGCGGCGGCTGTCCCGGCTGCACCTGCGGCCTCAACGAGGTTCCGAGTGATCTGGAGCAACAGGCGCATCGCGGCGCGGATGTCGGCATCGTCCACGAGCACGAAGTCATGGAGAAGCTCGCGCATGATCGCTTGCGGATACTCGAATGCGGTTCTCGTCGCTAGGCCCTCGGCGAAGGTCCCCATCTGGTCCTCCACGAGGCTGCCCTCTTTCCACGAGCGGTAAGCAGCTGGGGCTTGCGCGGACTGCACGCCGATCACCTCGGTCGACGGGCTGACGGTATTTGCAACTACACAAGCGCCGGCCGCTCCGCTGCCTCCTCCGATCGGGACGATGATGGTGTCCACCTCCGGGAGATCTTCGAAGATCTCGAGGGTCGCGGTCGCGACGCCGGCGATCAGATGTGGTTCGTTGCCCGAGTGGACGTAGCGATAGCCCTCTTTCTCGGCGAGCTTCTCACTGTGTTCACGGGCATCATCGAAGTCACGCCCGATCTCAACGATGGTTGCTCCCCATCTACGGATCCCATCTACCTTCGTGGGGTTGGCTCCCTCGGGGACGCAGATGACTGCCTGCGTGCCGAACGTTCGGGCGGCATATGCGATCGACTGGCCGTGGTTGCCTGTCGATGCAGCTATCAGCCCGGCATGCAGCTCCTCGTCCGAGAGCTGGGCTGCGAGGTTCAGGCCCCCCCGAACCTTGAATGCGGCCGTCGGAAGATGGTTCTCGTGTTTCACCCAAACCTCGGTTCCCACGAGCTCCGACAGTGCCGGGTAGTTGTAGAGCGGTGTCCGGTTCACATGAGGGGCGATACGAGTGCGGGCTTCAAGTACCTCCGATAGATCCATCCTTCAGTCCTACCAGCAGAAGTGACGACAGGTGATCAAGAAGTCGTAGCTTTGCGCGATGGCATCTATCGAAACTCGTTACGAAGACGACCTGCTAGTGCTGACCTTGAACAGGCCCCCGGTCAATGCCCTCGACCCTGACGTGCTCGACGAGATCTCGGACGTTCTCGACGAGGCAGGCAACACCCCCGCTGCGGTGATCGTTACGGGCACCGGATCGGTCTTCTCGGCAGGCGCCGACCTACCGAAGGTTCTTGAAGGAACCCCCGAACAGATCGACGCGGGGATCGACGCGTTGTCACGCTGTTTCTCGACGATGTTCCTCTACCCACGGCCACTGATCGCTGCCATCAATGGCCACGCACTCGCGGGGGGAGCGGTGATCGCCTGCGCGGCAGACCGGCGCGTGATGGCTGATTCGGGTGGCCGTATCGGTGCGGTGGAGCTCAAGGCAGGCGTTCCGTTTCCGGCCTGGGCTCTCGAAGTCGTTCGGCATGCGGTGAACAACTCCCATGCCGAAGAGGTCATCTACTTCGGGCACAGCTACAGGGCCGAGGATGCCCTCCGGATCGGGTTGATCGACGAGGTGGTTCCCGATCGCTCTCTCATGGACAGAGCACGCGAGATCGCTCGGGAGCTCGCCGCCGTTCCTCGGGAGACGTTTCGCTTGACGAAGGATTCCCTGCGCCGGTGGACCGCTGAAGCGGCCCGGAAGGGGATGGCCGCGACCGATGGCGAAGTGAAGGCTGCGTGGAAGTCTCCCGAGGTTCACGATGCGATCCGCGCCTTGCTCGCAAGCCTCGAGGGGCCAAAGGGTCCGCCCCGAGAAGTGACCTAAGAAGATCCCCCGATACCCGTCTGCCGTTCATACGTCCTGTTAGGCAAGTGCGGCCCTCACCTCCCCGCGGGTGGGGGCCGCACCTAACCTCCTGCGCTCTTCTCGTGGGAGCATCTCCCGCGTGAGCGCCCAGGAGATCCAGATACGCAGGGCAACTCCCTTGGACAACGAATTGTTGGCGCGCTTGGCGGCGGAAACCTTTCCCGGCAATTTCGTGGGGACGACCGAGCCCAGCGCGATGGTCAGCTACATCGAGCGCTCGTTCAACCCCGAACAACAAGCTAAGGAGATCACCGAACCTGGTTCGGTCTTCTTCATCGCGCAAGCAGGTGCGAACCCGGTCGGATACGCGCGGGTGCGAGATCAGCATGCTCCATCAGGGGTGGACGCTCCGACGGTTGAGATCCATCGCCTTTACGTCGTCCGTGACCACTGGGGCAAAGGCGCAGGACGTGCACTCGTCAACGCATGTATCAACGAAGCTGCAGCGCGGGGGTGCGCCACGATCTGGTTGGGGGCATGGAGTGAGAACCCGCGCGCGGTGGGTTTCTACGGATCCTTGGGTTTCGAAGCCGTCGGCACGCAGAAGTTCAAGTTGGGCGAGGAGTTGCACGACGACCTGATCTTGCGATTGAAACTGCGCTGAGAGCGATGTCAGGCCGCGGGGTCGTAGACCCCTAACCACGCCTTGAGGCGTAGGACCCGATCCACCGACCGATCTATCCGTTGTTCGGAGATCGCCCCCGATCCGACGGCCTCTCGGATCGCCCGGGCGCACGCCCTCGCCGCGTAGACGTCTCCCGTAATCAAAGCGATATCGACTCCCGCTTTGATGGTCGCCTTACATGTCTTAGCCACGTTCCCCTTGAACCACCATGAGACTGGTTCAAGGGCATCGCTGAAGGCAACGCCACCGAACCCGAGCTCCTCGCGAAGACGGGTGGTGGCGATGTAGTGGTTGAGGGAGGCGGGTCTGCTACCGCCGTCCTTCGGATAGATCGCATGGGACAGCATCACTGCCTTCAGACCCCCTTCGATCGCGATCTGGAACGGCTGAGCGTCGATGTGATGAAGCTTCCACCTCGAGCGATAGACATAGGAGCGTCCGAAGTCGGAGTTCCTCGAAGCTCCTCCAAGACCGGGGAAGTGTTTGGCCGTTGCTGCCGTCGTCCGGCTCTGTAGCCCACGCGAGAAAGCCCGCACCATCCGACCGACCTTGCGAGGCGCTGATCCGAAGCTCCGAGAGCGCATCACGTGAGCAGGGGGGAGGTCCAGGTCGGCCACCGGAGCTAGGTCGACATTGACTCCGACGGAGTGCAATGCCCAACCGGTTGCTCGTCCCTGATCGAAGGCCAGATCGGTCGTGTCGCGCGATCCCATCTCGGGAGCCGCGTACCACGGGGCCATGTCCTCGAAGCGCTTAACGACCCCACCTTCCTGGTCGACCGAGATCAGGGCCCCGATCGGATGGGGGCGACCGGCCTGGGCCGCCTGCTGGATCTGGGTCGTAAGGGTTTCCAGCTGCGCCCGCCCCGAGTAGTTCTGGTCGAAGAGGATCACGTTGCTGAGCCGGGCGCTACGGATGACATCCCGTTCGGCTTCCGACAGGCTCGTTCCGCGGACGGTGAACATCACGAGCTGTCCGACCTTGGCCCTCAGGGTCATCCGTCCGATCGAGTCATCGACCGAGGACCAGGCGGGGAGGGCAGCAGAGGCCATAACGAGGGCAAGTGCCACCCCCAGCGTCCTCAGCCCCCGCATCAGGCGGATGCTAGTCGGTGGAACCTCTAGGGTTCCGCACGGGTCTTAGCTCTGATGGACATCGGTAGGGGAGCCCCATGTCAACCCGGACGCCCAGCAGCGCGTGTTTATAGGTGATGAGCGTTCCTGAAGGCGTCCTTAGCGAAAGATCTCTCGCCGGCGAGATCTCCGAGCGCGGCGCCGCGCTGACGGTCCTTTTCGATACCGAGTACCCGCGCTTGCGGGGGTTGGCCTACGTGCTGCTCGGTGACGCTCATTTTGCGGAGGAGATCGCGCAAGAGGCATTCGTTCGCGCTTTCTCCTCGTGGACCAGGATGCGCGACCTCGACTGGCCGACGGGCTATCTGAGGAAGATCGTGATCAATCTCTGTCGGGGCCGGATCCGACGACAGCGGATCGAGACCCGCGTCAATGCGTTGGTGAACGCGCGCCCCGACCCCGCGAAAGGTTGGGATGAGCAGCGCTCGGATGTCCGCCTTGACCTGTGGGAGGCGGTCCGGAGGTTGCCGGAGCGTCAACGCGCATGCATCGTGTTGCGCTACCTCGAGGATATGAGTGACAGTGAAGTCGCGCGGGTCCTGGGCTGCTCGAGCGGAACGGTGAAGACCCACATGTCGCGTGCACGTTCGTCACTCGAACGCATGCTCGACGGCGAGTTGCAGGAGGTCATCAGATGACATCTCAGGGTCGTGAGATGGACCTCGACGAACAGCTTCGACTGACACTGAAGTCAGTGCGTGCCGCACAAGCTCGCCCCGACCCGGCTCGGTTCATGCGGCTACGCGAGCTGATCATCCGTAAGGCTCAGCGCCGCCGGTGGCTGAGAACGACGGGAGCAACGTTGATCGTAAGCGCGATCGGTGTCGGTCTCTTCTCGGTTCCGACGACGTTCACGTCGACCGAGACTTTCAAACGCCCGGTCGATCGGGTGGCGACTTCAACCGATCCATCTTGGTCGGCCGATCCGTGGGTCGTGGCTTCAGCGCGGCGGGTCGGGGGATTGGAAGACGACGGATGGATCGCTCGTTCTTGGGTGCCGCGCGGCTGACCTGACGCCCACCCAACTACATCGGAGGAAACATGAGAAGGAAAGTCTCGTTCGTCGCGCTCTGCGCTGGTGCTGCGTTGATAGGTGCCGCTTGCAATGATCCCGGCCCCACGGCGAAAGGCGAGCCGAAGGGCTGCACGTGGGTGATCGGAACCATGGGGGCGCTGTCGGGTGACTATGCATCCGTCGGACAACCGATCGCCGACGGCGTCCAGTACGCGATCGACCATGCAGACACTACGGGACTCGCATGCGATCTCGGTTTCGCCAAAGAGGACAGCCAGGGAGATTCGAACCAGGCACCGCCCCTTGCTCGTAGCCTGGTCGATAACGAGGAGCTGGTCGCCTGCATCTGTCCGTACTTCTCCGGAGAAACCCTTGCGACGGGAAAGATATTCGGGCAGGGCAACGTGCTCATCTCCGGTACCGGGACGAACGAGACCATCGATGAGCAAGGGTTCACCACTTGGTTCCGTGCCGTCGCTCCGGACGATATCCAAGGTGATATCGCGTCCCAGTACATAGCGTCTCTTGGGGTGAAGCGGGTCGCGGTCATGCACGACAACCAGGATTACTCGAAGGGTCTCGCAGACGCGGTCAAGAAGGGACTCGGCGATCTTGCGGTGGGACCGTTCATCATCAACCCGGAGGAGCAGGACTACTCCGCGGTGGTGGCTCAGGTCTTGGACGCGCACCCCGACTTCGTCTTCTATGGGGGGTATACGCCGCAAGCCGGCCCACTGGCGAAGCAGTTGCACGAAGCCGGGGTCACGGTGCCTTTCATGACCGACGATGGTGCGAAAGACCCGACGTTTGGGGAGCTCGCAGGTCCCGCGGCGGACGGTGCGCTCGCGTCCTGCCCGTGCGTCGACCCTCTCAAGATCGACGATGCATCGGACTTCGTCTCGGGGATGCAGGAGGAGTACGGAAAGAATTCACCGGGAACCTTCGCCGCCGATGAGTTCGATGTGACGAATCTCGTGATCGAGGCCCTCAAGGCCTATGAAGGAGATGCAAGCGACATCGAGGCCGTTAGGGCTCACGTCGTTTCCTACTTCGATGAGGCCGAAGGCTACGAAGGGATTGCCAAGAGCTACTCGTGGAACGACGACGGTGAATTCGAAGGTGGTCCCGGGGACATCTGGATCTATGAGTGGGACAGCAAACAGGGCAACTTCGTTTCGCTTGGTTCCGCCGAGGAGCTACTGAAGAGATAGACCTTTCCCATGTGAGCTGAAGGCCCCGGAGGTGTTGGTCCTTCGGGGCCTTCGCGCGCGTAATGGCGCCCGCGATGCAATCTCTTGACGCGCAACCAACCATCCTGAGCCCTTCGGTTCACCAGTAGCGCGAACCCGCTTCAAGCCTCCGTTACTCGAAGCCGTTTCCCCCGTATATGAGGGCATGGGAGAAAAAATTGGAAACGGTCTACGTGCGCATCGTGCCTGACATGGGAGCGCAGGTGCGCACGTTGGTAGTGGGACCGCCTACGGATGTAGGCGGCCTTTCAGCCTTGATCTCCTCGTTGAACGGGGACTTCGAGATCGTCGGTCCTGTGTGGCCGCCGACCGCAGCCGTCGCACAGGTGCTGCACCACTCGCCTGAGCTCTTGCTGGTCGACTACGACCCGGATGTGGCCGACACGCGCGATCTGATCAGGACGGTAAGGGCGAGGTTCCCGGCCATGAAGATCATGGCGCTCGGGGAGTCCGCGGTCGCCGAGGACATCCGCGAGGCGATCCGCATCGGTATCAGCGCCTACCTACCTCGCAACTGTGGTGTCTCACAGTTCTCCTCTGCGGTGGAAGCCCTTCGTGATGAGCACATGGTCATAGGCGATGACGCGGCCCGTGTGCTGTTCGGCACCGAAACGTCGCGGACGCCACTGAGGCGCACGGAGGTTCAGGTCTTGCGGCTGCTAGCGGAGGGCCTGTCCTACGACGAGATCACCGCTCAGCTAGAGATAAGCCGCTCCACCTTGAAGCGCTACCTCAACCACATCGAGAAGAAGTTGGACGCACGGAACAGAGTTCAGGCGGTCGCTCAGGCCGCGAAGCAAGGCCTGATCTAGGTCAGGCAGAAAGCGGGGCGAAGCATGAAGAAGTACAGCGGGAATCGTGGGCACCACAGGATCGCACTTGTTCTCTGCACGATGATGGTCGCGGCAACGATCGCGTTGACGGCAGCGCCTTCCTTCGGGATCGGCGCGGCGACGGTTTCGTTCTTGAATCCGTCGAGCTACGCGATCGCGGGTGAGAAGGGGATCATCGTTTCCGATGCTGCTCCGGATTCTGGGCCCGGGTGCTGTGATGGGACCGGAGCCGGCTATCACCTGAGCGCCTGGGTGGCCAACGCTCCGCCTGATTCACGCGTCTTCTTCTCGGTGGTGCAGCGGTCGGTCGACCTCGAGATCACCGACACGCAATCGACCGACAACGCGACCTGGGAGACGAACTGGCGTATCCCCGACGAGGTAGTCGATGGGCCCGCGACGCTGCGAGCGCACCTGGTGCTGAACGAGCAGCAGATCGCCGTTGACGAGGTGGACGTCACGATCCTCAGGAGCCAGGACAACGCGCAGATCCGTTACCCGGGCGCTGATGGGAAGCTCGGGACCTACGCGGCACTGGCCGATGCTCTCCCCGAGAAGGGGGCCGCGACCCGGACTCCTCCGACCGGAGTGATCGACGCGCTCTTCTCCGAAGGACCGGACATCGACCGACTGCGCGCGTTCTATACGACGTCGTTGCCGGGCACGGATCCGAAGTGGAAGGTCTGCGGCGAAGAAGGGGTTAGCAGCGCCGCAAATGGCGTCCGATGCGATCTTGCATCCGCTGCAGATCAGGGCAATATCACGGCGGTAGCGACGATCACCAATGACACGCCAGCGCCGGGCCCATTCGACGCCCGTCAGAATGGATCGGGCGATGCTGTAGCGGTGCTCGATAATTACGCGCAGGTCCTCACCAACTTCTCGCTCGTTACGACCGGCGACCAAAAGGTCGATCGGGAGATGGAGCGCTACTTCCCGTGCAGCGACGCCGAGACAGTCAAACTAACGGATCAGGTCGGTAGGCCCGTCGCAGGCGCGAACATCGATGTGCATGCCACCGGGCCGTCAGACACTCTTAAGTTCGACCATGAGGTGCTCGAGGTGTTTACCGACGTGGCCGCACCGGATCGAGGCTCGCACGCGATCGAGGAGGCCTATGACTGCATCACCGATCCGCTCAACAGCGATCCTTACGATCAGGGCGAGCACCAGCGGTTCGGTGCACCGGATCGCAAGCATGTCGAGACATTGCCGGGTGGCACGACTGATGTCGGAACGTTGACGTTCGCTCTGCACGCGACCGTCGAAGGCGTGACCGACTGGACGGCCTGGGTCGACGAGACCGACGATGGTTGCCTCACGAACGATGACGCATTCACTCAAGGCGAGATGTTCGTCTCGGGCGCCATCGGTTGGGGAGAGAGCCCCGGGCTGCCGGTCCCACAGCCTTATGAACTGTTCGTGGCCTGTACCCCGGGAGTTGGGCCCTCGCCGAGCCCGTCACCGACGGACGAGCCCGAGCCTCTCGACGGCTCTCGAACGATCACTTTGCAGCTGAACCAGACCCCGGTCGTGGGCAAGCCCATGAAGATGAGTGGGCGGATCAACGCAGCACGGGCCGAGTGCGAGAACAACCAGCTCGTGGTGCTCAAGATGCGACGCCCGGATCGGAAGTACTGGGTCGCCTCTCGTACCAGGACGGATGCGTCGGGTCGTTACTCGATCTCAGCGATGGCGAGATCGCCACGTGACTACCGAGCGGTTGCTCGGAAGAGCCCGGGCTGTGACAAGGCCGTGTCCGATCCCATAATGCTTCGGGCGCACTAGCGGAACGGCTACGGTTGCCATCGACATCAGCAAAGGAGTCGTCGATGGCAACCAAGCAGCCCGAGCATCCCGAGCAAGACAAGGAAGAGGTTTCTCCACCCGATCCCGGTAGTGAGCGCAAGACAGAAGACGGAGCAACGGTGGAGGAGGAATCCGAGCAGTCGTTCCCCGCGAGTGACCCCCCTTCGTACTAATTAGACCGAGTAATAGATACGTAGAAGGCCCGATATCGCTTGGCGGTTTCGCTTCCTAGCCTGTTCATTGGCGAAAGGAGCGATATGGCTGACTTCTTCTTCGGTTCGTGGCCCAACGGTGCAGGTCCGAGCATCATCCAGTTGACCTTGGTGATCCTGGGAGCTACCGCCGGCGTGCGTGCCATCGATGACATCAAGGCATGGGTCACGGCCCGGGCGGATTCCCGGGACAAACTCTCGAAGCGCGTTTAGCTCTTAGGCCCCTTCTTTAGGGCCCAAGAATCGCCACGCTGCCGGTAGGGCAGCTCCGGCGATCAACAGCTTCAGAACATCTCCGATGATGAACGGATACATCCCGAATTCGAGCGCGTCGTTGAGCTCCGCTCCATCCGCCGCAACGGGGATATCGAGTGCCGCCGCGAGCCAGGTGACGCCCAGCACATAGATCACGATCGAGCCGAGCAACATCGCTGCCCACGCTCGCCCGAGGTCCTTGTCCCATCCCCGGTCAGCGAGCCATCCAACAAGGATGGCGGCGAGAACGAATCCCCAGAGGTAGCCACCGCTAGCGGTGGACACCTTGAGCATGTCGAGCCCGCTGTTTCCCTCGGCTGCGAACGGCAAACCGATAGCGATCCACGCTAGATAGAGGACCATCGATGCGCCCGCCCGGCGCGCCCCCAGTGCACCTCCGACGAGTAGTACCGCCAGGGTCTGTCCGGTGATCGGCACCGGCGTGAACGGAAGCTTCACGTAGAGCTGAGCCATACCCGCCACGAGAAGGCTTCCGGTGAGAACGAGCAGGGCATCGGTCGTGAGGGCCGCGGTGCGCGTATCCCTTCTACCGATCGTCTCCGCGAGTGCGGTCAAGGTGGCCTCCTAGTGATGGATGGTCGCTTCGGTGCGGACATTATGCGTTTCCGGGGCCCACTCGGCGCGGTTTGTCCGGGAAGGAAAGACCAGGGTCCGGCGTTATCCTGCGCCGACACCATCGCTGGACCAGGGCGGCGTGGCTGAGTGGCTCAAGCAGGCGCCTGCAAAGCGCCGTACAGCGGTTCAATTCCGCTCGCCGCCTCGATCGTTTGAACGTCTAGGGAGTCACAGGCCTCCGCTAGACTCGCTCGACCAAAGCAGCATCTTGGGCGGTTAGCTCAGCCTGGTAGAGCGCTTCCTCGACACGGA
>JAXDJQ010000026.1:0-3205 GCA_034667565.1 Actinomycetota bacterium | reverse complement strand
ATGATGACCGCGCCGAGGATGGCGGGTATCAGGAGGAATCGCCAGTACATGGCATTGTCAAGGCCAAAGTCGACGCTCATCCCAAACAGATTGAACTGGGGGTTCGGGATACCCGCGATGCCACGTGACTGATTCACGATCGGAAGGTTGTTCGCACTTTGGCGCACGATCTCGTGGAATCCGAGGGTGACGATAGCAAGGTAGTCCCCTCGTAGCCTCAGTGTCGGCGCACCGATCAAGAGCCCCGCTGACATCGCGACGAGGATGGCGAAAGGTAGCGCGAACCACGTCGGCCACTGAACGATGTGGAACTGTTCGGGTCCCCCGGAGGCTGTCATCAGAGCCGTCGTGTAAGCGCCAAGCATGAAGAACGCCACGTATCCGAGGTCGAGGAGACCGGCGAGACCGACGACGACGCTCAGCCCAAGGGCCAGCAGGATCCAGTAACCGGTGATGAAGAGAACGTTGATGCCGAAGCTTCCGTTGAGGACCGGGAAGATGTCTTTGTCCATCAGCCATGGCAGTGACCACATGAATGCGGCAGCGATGAAGTAGCGCAAGAAGCCGAGACGCTGCCATCCCTTGAACGGAACGTCCAGCGCATTCACAGCGCCGTCCGGGAGCATCTTGCTCAGGCGCGGGGCACTCTCGTTCAGATACGTGCGCAGGTCGGTGCGGGTCGTCGTCATCAGCCACCGATCCTTTCGCCCATGATCCCGGTTGGGCGGAGGATCAACACCAGAACCAGAACTGAGAATGCAATGACGTTCTTCCACTCGGGCCCGATGCAGACCGTGCTCATGTTCTCGATAAGACCGAGCAGGATGCCCCCCACCATGGCCCCACGGATGTTTCCGATCCCACCGAGCACTGCAGAGGTGAACGCCTTAAGGCCCGGGATGAAGCCCATGTTCCAGACGACGAATCCGAACTGAAGGCCGTACAGGGTCCCTGCGACACCACCGAAGAATCCACCGATAAGGAATGTGGTCAGGATGACGCGGTCGATGTTCACACCCATCAGCTGGGAAGCGACGATGTCCTCGGACAAGGCCCGGATGCTGCGACCCGTCTTCGTCTGGTTGATGATCCGATCGAGGATGATCAGGCAGACCACTGCGGCAAGAACCGTGAGGAGCTTCGTGTTCGTCACGCGGGAGCCGAGCACGTCGAACACCTTGGCCGTCTCCATGAAGTTCGGGAATCCGCGCTTGCCCGGACCGAGGAGGAAGCCTTGCTGGAGCATGTAGGTAACGAAGAAGGAAGCGCCGATCGCGCTGATCAGGAAGGAGAGGCGCGCCGCACCTCTCTTTCGTAGTGGCCGGTAGGCCGTGCGCTCGAGAAGCGCCGCGCCGATCGCCGAGACGATGCCCCCGACCAGCAGTGAAGCCAGCATCGTGAAGAGCAGTCCGACACCACCCATCGGTTCGGTTATCCCGAACCACTCCCCGAAGATGTAGAAGACACCGACTGCGCCGACCGCGAAGACCGCGTCGTGGGCGAAGTTGATGAGCTTCAACACCCCATAGACCATGGTGTAGCCGAGGGCTATCAAGGCATAGATCGAGCCCAGGATGACCCCGGTAACGAACGTCGGGCCCAGGAGCCCGAAGTTACAGTCCAACTAACTCCCCCAGAGATTGAAGTCCTGATCGATGTTCCCGCCGATCCGCAGGCGGGACTATAAAGCCCAGCGCCCCCCGAAGCACGGCACTTTACTTGTTGATCAACTCCGACGCCGGACCCACCGCGATGAAGTCCCCATCTCGTTGGCTCCACTCGTAGATCCAGACCCCTTCAGGGCCGATCTCGACCTGCCCCGTATCCGAGAACGTGTAGTGCTTGGTGATCCCCGGGTAGCCCTCGACCTCCGAGAGGTAGTCGACTACCCGGCCCCGAACCTCGTCGATGGGCTCCCGACCGGAGAGTTTCTCCAGAGCCTCGAAGATCATCCGGGTTGCGTCGTAGGCGTCCGCCGCGAAGGTTCCGGGCGGGCGGTCGTATGCCCCTTGAATGCCTTCGACGAATTCCTTGGCGGCATTGATCTGGAGAGGGTCGGCGCATGGGCAGGTGACCTGAGTCCCCTCTGACGCAGGCCCCGCTAGGTCCCCGAACGACGCGTCCTTGGTACCGTCGTCGGAGATGAAGGTTGCTTTCACGCCCGCCTCGCGCAACTGTTTGAGGAGAGGACCTGCTTGGGGGCTATACCCACCGTAGAAGACGACCTGCGGTTTCGCGTCCGCCACCTCTGCAACCACGGCGGAGTAATCGGCCTCCGTGGGATCGATGATGAACGGACCTACGGCCGCGTCTCCGAGCGCTCCCAGCACCGCGTCGGCCAACCCTTTGGAGTAGTCCTGGTTGTCGTGAACGACCGCTACGGTTGAGGGGCCAAGCGATTCGATGTACTGAGCGGCCACCTGTCCTTGGATCGCATCATCGGCCACCGCCCGGAAGAACGTCGAGTAGCCCTGGTCGTCGATATTTGCGCCGGTGGCTGATGGGGTGATGAACGCCACATCCGCCTGGCTGAAGATGCGACCCGTGGCTAAGGTTTCGCCCGAGAAATAGGGACCGACCACTCCGACCAGATTCTCGTTCTCGATCAAGCCGCGCGCGAGGCGGGGGGCCTGGTTGGGGTCACCTTGCGTGTCCTCCGCTTGAAGCTCCACAGTGCAGGCTAGGTCTCCCGACGTGTTCGCTTCATCGACGGCGTATTCGATGCCCTGAAAGATCGGCTGACCGATGGATGCATAGTCGCCCGACAACGCGCCCATCGTCCCGATGGCCCAGGTGCACTCCCTGTGGGCTTTCTTCGTGGGTTCGTCGCCACCGCACGAGGTTGTCGCAATAGCAGCGGCACAAAGCAGAGCGAGCGATCGGGTCCACATCGGACGCACCCTAGCCCGGACGCGAAGGGAGGGGGCCCGAAGGCCCCCTCCCTTAGTGAAGCTAGTTGTTACTTGATCAGATCTGCCGCCGGGCCGAGAGAAGCGAAGTTCTTCCCGTCCCACTCGTAGATCCAGATGTCGCCGGGGCCGCCCTCGAACTCACCATCGTCGTTCCATGAGTAAGCCTTGGCGATTCCCTGGTAACCGTCGGTGTTGGCGAAGTGGTCGACCACGTGGGCACGAACAGCCTCGATGTCCGCCGCGTCGCCGTCGTACGCCTCGAGAGCCTGGATGACCAGCTCGGTCACGTCGAA